>CAVKPZ010000065.1:0-11487 GCA_963658395.1 Lachnospiraceae bacterium
CAACGAGATTTACTGCGACGTCTCTTATGCCGGGCTTCAGGCCATCCGCCTTTATATGGCCAATTACTACGACAAAGAATTCAAGAAGAGCCGCTTGGCCTCCGCGATTCGCGTGGACAACGCGATCAACGGCTCCTTTTACAAATATCGCACGAAAGACGGGCGCTATATCTCCTTCCACACCTATTACCAGTCTCAGCAAAAGAAACTCGTTGAGGCCATGAAACTCAACAAGCCTTACGACAAGTTCACCCTGACCTCCATGAGGAAGGATAGGCGTTATCTCACGAAGGAAGTCTTGAAATGGGACAGCAAAGAACTTGAGGAACTCTCTTTCGACTGCGGGGCTTGCGCCTGCGTGCTCCGCTCAAGAGAGGAATGGGAATCGAGCGAAGTGGGCAAGGCCGTGAAGGAAATGCCCCTCATCCGGTTTGAAGAGACCGGAAACCATAAGATGGAACTATCTTCTTCCTTGGAGAAAGGCCCCCTTACGGGCATCAAGGTGCTGGACCTGACCCACATCATCGCCGGCCCAGCCTGCTCGCGCATCTTGGCCGAGTATGGCGCGGACGTCTTGCTGGTTCGGCGAGGATCCTTCAAAGAGCAAGAGCAGGCGATGCTTGAGCTGGATGGCTGGGCTGGCAAGGATTCCATCCAACTCGACCTCAATAAGCCCGAGGATCTTGCTCGTATCAAAGAGCTCATCAAAGAAGCGGACGTCATCATCTATTCCTATCAAAACGGATGTTTCGACAAGTTTGGGCTGTCCGAAAAAGAGATTCGCGAGATCAATCCAAACCTTATTTATTCGAACCTCATGTGCTTCTCGGACACAGTTTGGAAAAACCGCCCCGGCTGGGCTCCTTTAGCCGAAGACATCACCGGGCTTTCTATCCGTAACGGCAGCAAGGAAAACCCCGTGAACCTCAATGGGGTGCCTCTCGATTACATCCCTGGCTTCATCTTGGCTTTAGGAGCCTTGGTCGCAATCCGCGACAACCTGAAAAATGGGAAGGTGAGCAAGGTCACGACCTCGCTCACGAGAGGAGCGATGCTTCTTCATGAGGTGAGCGATCTTTGCGAGAAGCAAAAAGAGGCGAGCTTCAAGACCAAAATCAGCACGGAACCTCTTCCGAATTACTTTAAGCATAGCCGCACCTATGTCTCCACCAAAGCAATCGGCAAGGTTGGCTTCCCAACCCCCGCGACCTATAACACCAAATACAGCAATCTTGAGCAAAACATGTCCTTCTCGGATGGGAATAAAGGCTTCAAGACGAAATGAGCTGCTTCGCCTTGCTGTAAGAGCCAAAACGAATAGTCCAAGCGCACTAATTATGCGGTGAAACGTTAGGTTTTTGTTTATCTGGCGCTTCCTTTTGACTTAAAATTTCTCGGTACCTTAGCCGAAGGGCAAAACCAGTGAGGGGATAACGGGAAGCTCGTTATGGTCCTCCTGCTTGATGAGAAGGGGGTCTTATGATTCGGAGCATCTCGTTTTATTTTCATAAAGGCAGGCAAAAGCAGCGCCGCTACTTCAAGCGAAATTTCCTGACCCTATATTTCTATTGCTTCTACGCCCTGGCGGATTTGGCGGGATCGCTTTGCTGCATCGCCTTCCCCCTTTTCTCTTCTTCTGGCTACAACATCTTCCGGATGCTTGACGAGACCGATGACTGCTACATCACCAAAAGCTTTGAGGGAGGGGATGATACAAAGCATTATCTATCCAGGTTCCTTTATGCCTTCTTCCTCGCGATGCTCATCGCCCTAGACGTCGTCTTGACCTTTTATTTCACTCGCTTCGCAAGAGTCTTCATCGAAACCCTGTTTAGCGGGGACACGGTTGACATTTTCTTTTGGTTCGTCGCCGGGGTCGCCATCGCGCTTGGCTCCTTTATCGGGGCTTTGCTCCTCATGATGTTCCAAATCGGCTCCCACATCGCGGCGAAAAACCACGCGTTAGGCGTGGGGGACATCGCCTATAACTCGGCGAACTTCCTTTTGAAACATGGCACGAGGCTCTTCTTCCTCGATTTCTTCATCACTCTTTACTATCTCATCATCCCCGCGCTGTTCACCACGGGCTGGCTTTTGCTCTTTTATTTCGCTGACCTGAGCACCGGATACTACATCACCATGTTCCAGGGCATCGCCTATGGGCTCGCCTTGCTTTTCATGATCATTTCCCCGATGGTCTTCGGGCGGTACTTCCTCACCTTGAAGATGGCTTCTGGCTATCTCTTTGAGGATGGGGCGGATACCTCCGCTTACAAGGTCGTCTATCCCGAGAAGGAAGACAAGAAGCCCAGCGAAGAAGGGGTCCGCGGCCATTACATCGAGGCCATTCCCCTCAATGAATCCGACGAGGCCACGCCGATCGAAGTCGACACCAGAGAAGAGGACAAGTGAAGATGGACCCGCTTTATTTCGTATCCGCCGCTTTGGGGCTAATTCTCTTCCTCGCCCCGTTCATTATTTTCTCCTTCATCCTCTTGCATCCTAGCTTCGAGAAGAAGCAAAGCGAGTTCGGTCTTTTTGAGCCCGTCGCCGTTCCGACCCCTTACATCTCTTCTTTCGAGGTCAAGCGTGAGGGGAAGCGCGCTTTGCTTTGCCTTAACGCCTCCGCGAAGGCATCCTTCAAGGTCATCGTTTTCAACAAGAAGGGAAAACCATGCAAAGTCATCCGCGTTTCCTGCGTTGACCCTTCCTTCCCTTGCTGCCTTAACTTACCGAAAGACTCTTCCGGGGTGGCTTTTGTGGAACCTAACCCCGCGAAGAAAGTGAGCTTCGACATAGAACTATGGAAGATTCTCGTCTTCCCGCTTGCTTACGCTCTCTGCGTTTCCTTTGGCCTCTTTCTCATTGGCTACGGGTCATGCGGCATCAAGTTCTCCTTGGACCCGACGCCCAATTTCTTTTATCCGACAAAGCTCTCCTATTTCGTGGCGGCTCTAGCGGGGGTCCTCGCCTATCTGATCGCTTTCCTTGGCCTCTTCTTCCGCTACGTCCACTTCAAGAGAAAGGAGGGCAAATAAATGGCTCGCAGCGTTTCCTTTCTCCGTCGCATAACCTTCAAATCCCCTTCTTCGCACACCCCCATTTGGATTAAGCAGGCGGACTTATACGAAGACGAAAACCGCATCTACGCTTTCTTAACCTTCGAAAACCAGGAGAAATCCCCCATGGAGCGAGTCAAGATTCGCATCACCCCTTTTGACGAGGGCAAATACGGCATGGATCCTTTCGGCATCCAAATCCTCAACCTTGGCCTTAAGCCCGGGGCAAGCAAAGAGCACCCTGATCCCCTCATTTTGCCAAAAGGCACATACGGGTTCAATTTTTCCATCGTCTCCTATGGCCTGAAGAGAAAGGCCTTGGATGTCAACGCCGCCGCGCCCGTGGATGCGCCTGCTCCTCAGGATAAGGCTGTCTCGATAAGCGCCGAAGAATCTAATGAGCCCGCGCAAGAAGCCCCTTCTGGCGAGCTTGGTCCAAACGCCCCTGAGCAAGTTGCGCCCAAGGCGAAGAAAGAGCCCGTCGTCAAGAACCCCAATCGAGTCAGGCCTCTAGGCAAAATGCCTGCGCTTGCCATCGCCCTTTTGATCCTTTTGGGCGTAGCGGCTGGCTTCCTTCTCCTCATGAGCGGCGTCTGGGGGAAGAACATCAAAATCTAAGGAGAGCTTTATGAACAGCGAAAAACAGCGTCAAGCCATCAATGAGCAAGAGCTCTACGAAGACATCTCTTACGTCCAGGAAGTCCGCAAAAACGACCTGAAAGAGCTTAACGAGAAAAAGGGGAAACGCCTCCCTTTCAAAATCTTCCTTCTTCTCCTCGCCCTCATAAGCCTAGCCCTTTCCCTTTATATTTGGTTTGGCGCCAAGGAATCGATCAAGGACGATTCGATTTACGCGGTGTATGGGCTTCTTGCCGGGTCCGCTCTTTTCTTGGCCGTTGCCATCGCCTGCTTGATCTACCGCCCCATCCGGCAGCTTAAGATCGTCCGCGAAGACCTCTGCCCCGAATTCGTCCCGGAGAAGAACCTTTTGATGAACGGGAACGAGGAACTCGCCAAAAGCGACGCGCCCGTCATCCGCAAGATCGTCGACGATCCTTCCAAGCGCAAAATCAAGATTGATAACCGCAAGGTCGCTCGCTATGTCAGCCCCGACCTCACTTTCCCTAAGCTCAAGCTCGCTTTGTCCTCCTCCCTTGCTTACTCCGGCTACGAGATGAGCGACACTCATCTGGTTTTCGCTCTCTCTAGGCTGGGGCAAGGCAGGATCATCTTCTTAAGCGGGCTAAGCGAAGAAAAGGCTTCCTCTTTCTCCGCTTCCCTTGCAAACGCCTTTGGGTGGCGAAACGAATTCGTGAAGGAACCCCTCTCCTCTTTCGACGATCTTCGCAAGGTCGTCTCTTTGGCCCCGGCGGACAAATCGAGCACCTTGGTGTCTGTTTATGGGCTGGGCGCCTCCCGATGTGGCTCTTATTTTGCGGGATACGTGGATGCTTTGGCGGATTGCTCTTCCGCCCATTCGATCAACGAGGACTTCAGCCTTTCGAATAACCTCGTCGTCTTGGTCTATCTGCCTGAGGGAGACGATAAGAATGGCATCCCCTCGCCCTTGCTGCGTTATGGCACCCTCTTCGCCCCCGTTTTGACTCCGGCCAAAGAGAAGGCGGCGAGCTTCGAGGAAGTCAAAACCAGCGCGGACGAGATTCGCTACCTCGCTTCCAAAACCGTCCATGATTTCTATTTCGACGATCAATACGCCTCTTCCTTCGATTCCTTTGCTAGATTCGAGGAGAAGCGCGGTCTGACAATCCCCAATGATTTCGAGAACGCCATCGAGAGGATGGAAGCGGTGGAACTTTCCCTCAAATTGGCCCAAGAGACCGTCGCCGAGGACGTTTTGCTCTCCAACCTCTTGCCTTACTACCTAAGCAAGTATCCGCTTGCCGAGCTAGAAGAAGGGGACGGCCTTTTATCCGACCTCAAGAAAGAGTTCTCCTTCGGCTCCATTTCCAACAAAATCGAGAATTGCCTCACCGCCTACAAGTCCGCCCAAGCGGAAAGCAAAGAGGAAGAGCAGCTATGATCCCCGCTTTGGATTCTATCTTCGACTTCCTGAAAAGCGAGTTGACCGTCGCGATTTGCGTAATCGTCATCTTCGCGGTCACCTTGATTCTTTCCTTGACGTTTCTTTTCCTTGACGTCAGCAAGAAGAAGAACCTCATCCGCTTGAACCGCGAGGCCAACGCGGAAACGAACAGCGCTTCCTCTCTCGCCCCCGCTTCTATCATCAAAAGCGAGGGCAAAATCGAAATCGAGGCGAGCGGCAAGCCTTCCGAGCGCTTCCCGAGCCTCTCCCTCCAGGACGAGCTGCACCCCTCCTTCGAGGAGGTGGTCCCAGACCCCAAGGCCACCCTCCCCTCGCTCGTCGAGGGCTTCCGCTCCTACGCCGCCTCCCAGAAGGGGCTCTTCTACTCCCACGCGGACGTGCGCGCCTTCCTCTCCTCGCTCAGCTGCTCGAAGACCATGATCCTCCAGGGGATGTCCGGCACCGGCAAGACCTCCCTCCCGGTGGCCTTCGGGGAGTTCCTCTCCTCCCCAACCGACGTCGTCCCCGTCCAGCCCACCTGGAAGGAGAGGAGCGACGTCCTGGGCTACTACAACGAGTTCACCGGGGTCTACTCCGAGTCGCAGCTGCTCAAGTCGCTCTACGCCGCCTCCGGGACCGACGCGGTGAGGATCCTCGTCCTCGACGAGGCCAACATCGCCCGCGTCGAGTACTACTTCGCCGAGTTCCTCTCCCTCCTCGAGCTCCCCGAGGGCCCGGGCAGGAGGCTGCCCGTCGCCCCCTCCGGCATGGAGGGCGACCCCAAGAGGATGGAGGGCGGGTCGATCCCCCTCCCGGGGAACGTCTGGTTCATCCTCACCGCCAACAACGACGACTCCACCTTCTCCTTCTCCGACAAGGTCTACGACCGCGCCTCGGTCATCGACCTCGACTCGCGCGCCGAGCCCTTCGCCTCCCCCAGGGCCCCAGGGGCCAGGATGAGCGCGCCGCGCCTTGAGGAGCTCTTCGCCGAGGCCAGGGGCAGGTTCGCCCTGACCGCGCGCGACGAGAGGCGGATCTCCGCCCTCGACTCCTCCCTCCGCTCCCTCTTCGGGGTGAGCTTCGGCAACCGCGTCATGCTGCAGATAAGGGGCTACGTCCCGGTCTACGCCGCCTGCGGGGGCTCCACGGGCGAGGCCCTCGACCAGATCCTCTCGCGGAAGGTCCTCCGGAAGCTGGGGAGCGTCAACCCCGTCTTGCTCCGCGCCAAGGCGCCGGAGCTGCTCGCCACCCTCTCCTCGCTCTTCGGCGAGGGCGGGGCGCCGTTATGCGAGAAAGCCATCAAGAGAATCGCGGATCTATAAGGTGTTTTGAATGGACAATGGAAACGTGAAAGGACATAAGGCCTTCCGGGAACTCAAGAAATCCCTGAAGAACAACCCTGCCTTCCAAAGGCAGCTCCTTTCCTTGTCCAACTCCAAAGAGGGAAAGGAAGAGCTCAACGCCTTCTCCACGGTCGTCGAGATCGACGAGGAGCTCCTTTCCACCATCGAGAGGCAGATGCCCTTCGTCGTGAACGCGATCACCGAGGAAAGGCAGTTCGTCCGAACCGATGGCGACGTGGTCCCCATCGAAAGGGTCCGCTCAATCTCGAAAGACTCGATCGTCGATCTTTCCAAGCATTCCAATTACCTCTCTCACGATCCCAAGACCACGGGTGGCAAAGTCATCCCGGACAAGCTATTCGTCGCGAAGAAAGAGAATGATTACGCGGTTTATGAAAACCGCTTCCTGTATACCCTTTTGACCTATCTAAGCGACTTCCTTGAACTGAGGCTGCAGCAAATCATGGAAATCTCCGGACGCTACGAGGCTGAGTCGATTTACGACAAGCACATCGTCTTCGGGCAGAACACCTTGGATTTTTCGATGACCTTGAAGGAGATAAGGACCAACGATCCTTTGGCGCAGTCCCACGGCGAATCCGCCTCCGCGGTCAGACGGCTTAGCGATTCGCTCACCGAGGTCAGGATGCTCCTTTCGACCCCTTTGATGAAAGAGGTCTCCAAAAGCGCCAAGGTCAAAGCCCCGATCATGAAAACCAACATCATGCGCTTTGACACGAATTTCCGTGAGTCCTTGGTTCTTTTTGATTACATCACCTCTTACGACAAGCCCGGCTTCACCACCAGGGAGGAGCGCATCCACCTTTGCCCCTTCCTCCATACGAAAGCGGAGGAGGATTTCGCCTCCCTTCTTTATCTCGACTCCTACGTGACCTATGTCTATTCGACGGATCTGGAGAAAGAGCTCGCGCGGCTTGAAGAGGAAGAGGAGAAACAAGAGAAGACTTTGGAAGAAGAGAAGCTCAATAAGGCTTTGGAAAGGGCCCAAAGGCATTATTCGAGCTTCGAAGAAGCGGAGCGCTACATCGTTTTGCTCCGTCAGAAAAGAGACCTCGACCGCAAAGCCATAGAAGAAAGTAAAACCGAGATCGCCTCCCTGAAGCTCGCTAAAGACGATAGGGTCCGCGAAATGGCTGCGCGCTTTGGCGCGGACATGGAAGATTATTCGGCGGATTGCGCCCGCCGCATCGAAGAGGCTGAGCGAATCAAGCAGGAGGCTTTGGATTCAGTCGAAAGCAGGATAGAGGAGGTCCGCGCGCAAGAGCAGGCCAAAGCCGATGAGAAAGAGCAAGAAAGGCAAAAGGAGAAAGAAGACCTTTCGAACTTGATCAAGGAAAAAGAAAGCGCGAATCAGGAACTCGCCAAGACCATCGAGGTAAAAGAGGCGGAGATCGCCTCTTTGGAAGCCCAGGTCGAGTCTTTGCGCGCAAGCCTTCGCTTGCCTCCAGAAAAAGACCTAACCCAGGAGGAGAATTTTGACGAGTTAGAAAAGAGGAAGAAGGAATTCGACCGCTACTACGCCCAGCAATGGAAGCTCGTCAAAAAAGCCATCCGCAAGAAAGCCTTCTCCGCCCCTGACCCGAAAGCCAAAGAAAGGAGAAAGAAATGATCACGCCAGACGATCTTCGCGACTCGAATCGGCGAACCCTGTGGTTCGCGATCGTCATTTTGAGTTCGCTTTTCATTTTGGCGGGCGCCTCTTTCTTGCTGATTCTGGCCTTAGAGAAGATCTATGGGAGCGATTGGTCCGGCCTTTTCGTCCAGTTCCCTCGCGCCCTTGCCGTAATCATCATCACGCTCATCATCTTCGTCGCGATGATCCTTGTGCTTATCACGGTCATCTGCCGCGGCATCCGGCGCTCGGGCAAAGACCGTTTCAAGGAGTGGAGGAGAAAAAGGAAAGCCCTCCGCCAGGCAAAGGCATCGGCGAAGAAAAAAGGCGTCTTCTTCGATCAAGAGACCTTCCTATTCAATTACGGATTGAAGCGCATGGAGGAGTTAGACGGGGTCACCCGCTACGTGGATTCCCCTTCCTCCTCTTTGAGCGACGTTTCTATTGGAAACCCCGCAAATCCAGCTTCTTCTGCCCCCGTTTCTATCAAAGCGGAAGAAATCGATATGAAAGAAAAAGCATCCGAGCGTTTCCCGAGCCTCTCCCTCCAGGACGAGCTGCACCCCTCCTTCGAGGAGGTGGTCCCAGACCCCAAGGCCACCCTCCCCTCGCTCGTCGAGGGCTTCCGCTCCTACGCCGCCTCCCAGAAGGGGCTCTTCTACTCCCACGCGGACGTGCGCGCCTTCCTCTCCTCGCTCAGCTGCTCGAAGACCATGATCCTCCAGGGGATGTCCGGCACCGGCAAGACCTCCCTCCCGGTGGCCTTCGGGGAGTTCCTCTCCTCCCCAACCGACGTCGTCCCCGTCCAGCCCACCTGGAAGGAGAGGAGCGACGTCCTGGGCTACTACAACGAGTTCACCGGGGTCTACTCCGAGTCGCAGCTGCTCAAGTCGCTCTACGCCGCCTCCGGGACCGACGCGGTGAGGATCCTCGTCCTCGACGAGGCCAACATCGCCCGCGTCGAGTACTACTTCGCCGAGTTCCTCTCCCTCCTCGAGCTCCCCGAGGGCCCGGGCAGGAGGCTGCCCGTCGCCCCCTCCGGCATGGAGGGCGACCCCAAGAGGATGGAGGGCGGGTCGATCCCCCTCCCGGGGAACGTCTGGTTCATCCTCACCGCCAACAACGACGACTCCACCTTCTCCTTCTCCGACAAGGTCTACGACCGCGCCTCGGTCATCGACCTCGACTCGCGCGCCGAGCCCTTCGCCTCCCCCAGGGCCCCAGGGGCCAGGATGAGCGCGCCGCGCCTTGAGGAGCTCTTCGCCGAGGCCAGGGGCAGGTTCGCCCTGACCGCGCGCGACGAGAGGCGGATCTCCGCCCTCGACTCCTCCCTCCGCTCCCTCTTCGGGGTGAGCTTCGGCAACCGCGTCATGCTGCAGATAAGGGGCTACGTCCCGGTCTACGCCGCCTGCGGGGGCTCCACGGGCGAGGCCCTCGACCAGATCCTCTCGCGGAAGGTCCTCCGGAAGCTGGGGAGCGTCAACCCCGTCTTGCTCCGCGCCAAGGCGCCGGAGCTGCTCGCCACCCTCTCCTCGCTCTTCGGCGAGGGCGGGGCGCCGTTATGCGAGAAAGCCATCAAGAGGATTGCTGATTTATGAAACGCGCACATGTATCCCCTCTTTTGTTAGTATTGACCGCGGTCATTTCTCTTTCTTGTGGCATTGGGATCACTCTTGCCGCGGAGGATTTGGCGGACGTGCCGATGAGCGCAATCGACCCCGAGAACTTCTCCCTCCCAGACAACCTGAAAGACATGGCTCTGGAACAGCTTCTGGATTGGATCGACAATCATCCTGAGCTCCTTGACGACCTCCCCGAGGATCTTGTGAACGCGATAAAAGAAAAGATCGAAAGCGGCGGCTACACCCTTGAAGAGTTGCAGAAACTGCTGAACGAGCATCCAGAGCTTGCCGCGGTTTTGGGGGAAGCGATCGATGAGTATCTCGATAACCTGAAGGAAGAGGAAGAAGGGGAGGAGCCTCCTTATAATGCATCCTCGGACGCGCTGACCGTGGACAACGGAACGCTTGACCCCGATGCGGATCAAGAAGAGGTCTTCACCGTCGACTCCTCCTATCAAGGGGAGATTCATATCCGCACGCAAAACTACGGGGATTACGTCTATGGCGAGGGGCGCTTTGATAAGGCCCCTGAATTCGACTCTTCCATTTACATGGTGAGCCCTCTTCTCTATGCGGGGCGCTCCTTTGAAAACGCCGGGTATCGAAAACAGACCCTGACCTTCCATTTGAATGGCTTCTTGGATTATGGCATGCCCGTGGGGGATTATTGCGGGACGAGCTATGCGCCGGTCGGCGGAAAGGCGACCCCTTTCTCGAAATCCACCGAATCGAGGGTGAGGCGCTTTCAGAGCAGCGACTACACGGTGAACTTCTATCCCACCTATTCCCCTTCCGACGCCTCTCTTCCCTCCTATCTTGAGGCGGATGAGGCTAATTACTACGCTTTCGCGCGCAAAAACTACAGGAACGTGCCCCAGGAGCTTGTCTATACGCTCGATCGATTCATCGAGCAGAACGCTTTGACAAGCAAAACGCCCCCGAAGCAAATCGAGTACCTGTTCAAGAACTACACCTATGGGGCTTTGGCTTTCCATCCCGAGGGGGATCCTGTCCGGGAATTTTTGGAAGGCGAAGAAAAAGTGGGGACGTGCACGAATTTCGCCTCGGCGATGACCCTGGTTTGCCGTGAGCTTGGCTACCCCTCGCGTCTTGTTAGTGGCTATTGCATCAATGCGGCGGCTGGAACAAACAGCGTCAAGGCGAACTCCGCCCACGCTTGGGTCGAGGTTTATAGCTCAGGCTACGGCTGGGTGAGGTATGACCCAACCCCGGCATCGAAAAGTGTGGAGGCCGAGCAAAACGGCGGGAGCCATGGCGAGGTAGGGGACTCTGCTTTCGACCCCGAGAGCATGGAAGAAGAAAAAGACGAAACGCTCTTCTCTTTCCAAACCGCCTACGCAGGGGAAGTCTATCTCCGCAGCGCCTCTTTCCTTGATTACGATCCTTCGACTTCTCTCTTTGCCTTGGATGAAGTAGACGCCTCAGACAGCTCTTTGCTTTACGCTTCGCAGTCTTTGGAGGCAAACGGGGATGGCGCGGGCACGCCCATCACCATGTATATGGGAAATCGCCGCGATACGGGCATGGTCTTCGCCTCTTACCCTTCCACCCATTACGCGGAAGGGAGCGACTATGACGCTTATCTTACAAGCAACAAGGAAACGAAACCCGCTAACGACGGCAGGTTCTTCCGCGAGGACGTCTCGACCTATTCCTACCTTTTCTATCCGACCCCGAATTTCCTTTATACAATCGACGATTCCTCTTATTTAAGACTTTCCCAATAGATAGGACTATATAGCTCCGGCAATTTCTGAAGATGCCG
>CAVKPZ010000066.1:0-11320 GCA_963658395.1 Lachnospiraceae bacterium
AGTCCGATAATGAGCCTTTTTTAGACCTAAACTGCATTTAGTCTGCAAATTGGCAGAATTTTTGGGAAATCACCAAGGTTAGTGAAATGTTCTTTTCTTTGTAAAAACAAAAAATAAAAGTCAAAATCAGAGGAATGGGATAAACCATCCATCAGTTATGGCTTTTTGAAGCCAAAACGCGTTGCGCTTCTTCTAGTATTGGTAGTTCCCTCGCCCTCACTAAAGCGGAGACGCCTTTATCGCTTTGGCTCGTCAGCAAAGCGACCCCTTCCTCAACGCTGACCCACACGGTCTTTTGAATTAAAGCGTCGCCTTCCGAGACAAAATGCTTCTCGCCTTGGCTGAGCTTTTTGCACAAGAAATAATGGTTCTCGTTTTTTCTATGAATCAGGTTATAAGCGTCTTTCACGATGCCTAAGCCCTGCAAAACCTCAATATCTTCCCCAAGTTCCTCTTTGCATTCGCGAATCACCGCCTCTTCTATGGTCTCGCCCTCATCGACTCCCCCACCTGGAGTTTCGTAGTAGGTCTCGTCCCCAAAAATATCATCGCGATGGATAAGGTGGAGGGCGACGCGCCCTTCTTCATCTAGAACGATACCTCTCGCTATGATCCGCGTGTGGTCAAAACCGTTTTCTCGATACTGCGTGTCTTCCAGTTCCAAATTAACCATTCACGGGCGATTTTACTCCTTAGGAGTACCCAAATGAAGGGAAGGTGATACACTTAACGGGCTATGGTTATTCGCAATCGCATCGTCTCTTTAATTTACCGCGTATTGGCCTTAGTAGCGCTTTTACTCCTGATAGTTTTTTATTTAAGTTCATCCATTCCTACTTATGTCGCTTTCTCCTATTTTGGAACCCTCGTCTCTTTGATGCTTGCGGGGTTGCTTTTTTTTGAGGCCATTTTCAACGCAATCGATTTGCGAAGGGGGATAAACGGCTTGCCCGCTGGGATGAACATGCATTTGTCCTTGTCCATCGTTTGCTTCTCCATGGAAGCATCGATCGGCTATCTGATTTCTTCCCTTATTTTCGGCCATGGGAGCCTAACGGAGATTCTTCTTTACGTCGGCTTGTTCCTTTTGCCTTTAGGGGACTGGCTTATGTTCGACGAAAAAGGAACCGTGCCTTTTTACACGGCTTTCACCTCCCAAATCGTTCCAATCTTCTACGGCATCTTCAGCGTCTTCCGAGCCATCATCTGGCCGGAAGCCCCTTTGATGAACGGGTCGATGTACCCCTATCCATTCTTAGACCCCCATTCAGGATGGTTTTGGCCCGGCTGCATCATCGTCTTCCTTTGCCTGCTTTTCTTCACAATGCTGATCGTTTTCCTGAACAACCTGCTCTCCTTCAAATACCGCAAGGCAAAAATCCGTTGAAAACTAGGCGCGCTTTTTGATTTTCGTATAATTCCTATCCCAGGGATTCCGAATGGTTCTTAAAGAATGAAACACCCACTTTTTGGGCTTTCCTTCTTGAGTGACTTTGACTTCAACGCCAGTTAAAGCCCCGTTCTTCCAATAGGTTTCCATGAAATAGAAAATGCTTTGTGCTTCATCATAGCAAACGTAATCAGGTTCTTTCAGAATCACCCCGCTTATCTCTTCGAGAATCCCCAAATAGGAATTCGGATAGGCTTTCGCTAGATTGTCGAGATGCTCTTGCCTTCCGTAGATTCGGACGTCGCTAGTGAGAGACAAGCCAAGGCTCTTCTCCACCGCGCGGTTCACGCGACCGAGTAAAATTTCTTCTTCCATAACATTCCTCCTACCCTATTAATTAAGGAGAATGCGCTTTTTTACCCAATTCAATTTCCTATCTTTTACAATTTAGCCATGTACAAGTACAAAAAAGATCAGCCAACGACCTATTGTCTAGGAACAACGCTTACGATGGAGGCCCTTCGTTTCAAAAAGGAGCACGTCAAAAAGGTTTACATATCCCCCAAGCAGAAAAGAGACGAGACCTATGAAAAATTGATTTCCCTCTGTATAGAATCAAAAATCCAGGTGATTGAAAACAACGAGAAAATTTTCAGGGAACTCAGCGAGAAGGACAATTGCATGGTCATCGGGGAATTCGAGAAGTTTTATTCCCCTCTGTCAAAGGGAAAAAATCACGTCGTCCTCGTAAATCCTTCAAACCTTGGAAATTTAGGAACCATCTTCCGCTCCTGCTTTGGCTTTTATATCGAGGATGTTGCGATTATCACCCCCGCCGCCGATGCTTTCGACCCGAAAACGATTCGAGCGTCCATGGGCGCCATCTTCCATTTAAATATCACTCTCTATCCCGACTTCGCTTCTTATCAAAGCGACTATCCAAAACATCACTGCTATCCCTTTATGCTACAAGCAAGCACATTGCTAAAGGACGCCGAAACTCTTCTTCCTTGGTCGCTTGTCTTCGGAAATGAGGCAAAGGGGTTAGACCATAGCTTTTTGGAAATTGGCTCGCCCCTCCTCATCCCGCAAAACAAGGGACTCGATTCCTTGAACTTAGACAATGCCGTCTCCATAGGCTTGTACGAATTTTCGCGAAAAAAGTGACCGCCAAATTGAAAAGGGAAGAACGCTTCACTAATATTGTTGTCCCTTAAAAGGGAAGATTTATGAAAAACCCATTCAAAAGCGTCAAAGAGATGGACCTAACCACAGGGAACCTCTTCTGGAAAATTGGCTTATTTGCCCTGCCGATGGCGCTGACCTCCATCATGCAGCTTCTTTACACAACCGTTGATCTAATTTCGGTTCACTTTTGGGGAAACGGCCAGTCAAGCGCAGGAGCCGTCTCAGCAAACGGTTCGCTCATCAACTTGATTGTCGTAGTATTCACATCCCTTTCTTTGGGAGCGAATGTTGCAATTGGAAACGCTAAAGGGGCAGGGAATAGGGATAGGGTTCTAAAGGTCTTGCACACCTCACTTATCTTCGCTTTGGCCGTCGGAATCATCGTTGGCATTGCCGGTTTCTTCTCCTCCGAAGCTTTGCTGATTCTCATCAAAACGGATGAGTTCTATCTAGCGAACGCAACCACCTACATGCAGATCTACTTCATTGGGCTGCCACTTCTGATGATTTACAACTATGGTGCCCAGATGCACCGCGCGGTCGGGAACTCCACCACGCCTTTCTTGGCGCTGCTAATCGCCGGCTTGCTTAACGTCTTCTTTGATTTCATTTTCGTCTATTACGCAAAGTTAGACGTCGCGGGGGTGGCCTGGGCCACCGTCATCAGTGAGGGAGTCTCGGCGATTCTTGTCGTGGTCCCTCTCTTTTTCAAAAACTCAGGTTACCTTCATTGCGAATGGAAGAGTTTCAAAATAGACAGAGCCAGCTTGACTGAGGTGGTAAAACTTGGCTTGCCCGCGGGCTTGCAAGGCTTCTTTTTTGCTTTGCCGAACACCTTTATTCAAAGCGCTCTCTACACAATTGCCAAAGACATGCCAAACTCTTTGGATGTTGAGGACGGGGCGATTGCCGCGAACTCCATCAACAACTATTGCTACGCTTGCGTTGAAGCGATTTCCGCCGCCTGCCTAGCCGTAACGGCCCAGAATTTCGGGGCAAGAAACAAAAAGAACATTTGGAAAGCTTTTTGGTACGCTCAGGCATGGAACCTAATCTTCAACGTCTTCTACAGCCTTTTGATCTTCTTTTGCCACAACCAGCTTCTTTCCCTGTTCGTCGACTCCGATAACTCGGTAAGCTTGCAAGCGGGCTGGGACCGTTTGATGATCGTTGGATTCACCTATGTTTTAGACGGGGTCATGGACATCAGCTCCTCCGCGATGCGCGGAGTAAGGCACAGCAACGCTCCGATGTGGGTCACGATGCTCACTTGCACCGTCTTCCGCATCGCGATGATTGAAGGGGTAATTCTCCAAGTCGACACTTTCAAAACTGTTTTCTGGCTTTATAGCGTCTTTCCCTTCTCCTGGGTTTTGGCGGACATCGGGGATGGAGTTTGCCTTGGTTTAATCTTCAAAAAAGAGTTCAAGAAAATCGATGAAGAACAAGCGAAGAAGAGCCTAGAGCAGAAAGCGCAGGCTTAATCGTACCGGAATATTTGATTTTCAAATTATCGGGATTTGCAGGATTTTCAAATGGAAAAACCGCAAAAGCAGCTTTATTTTTGCACGGCTCCGTTTGTTTCTTTTTTCGTTTCAAAGGTCAAGTCAAAGAAAGAGGCAAGCTTAGAGAAGGCGGGTTTGAATTCAAAACAGCGATCGAGGAATTTTGAAAAGAGCCCAATGCTTGTGCCGCTAAGCGCCGCCATCGCCAAAGTGCCCCACCCGATTCCAACCAGTTTCCCAAAAAAGAAAAAGGTCATGATGAGGGCAAGGCCAAGCATAAAGAAGTCTTCGCTTGTCTTGACAATGAATGTCTTGAAACGATAACGCGCGGTGACGCATTCGACGAAGAAGTCGTATACCTGCGGATAGAAATAACTCTTGAAAAACAAGGCCACGGAAAAACCGTTCAGGATAAATCCCCCAATGAACAAGACGATTCGTATCCACAACGCCAGGGATTCAGGAGGAGTCTTCGAAATATTGAAGAAAGGGATCATTTGCCACAGATCCAAAGCAAAGCCATAGATTAGGCAAGCAAGAAAAGAAGTAAGGAATATGGGCTTAAATTTTCTTATGGCGATGCAAAGGACGATAAAAAGAAGAGCTTGGATGACGTATTCGGCTTGGCCAAAAGTAAGGAAATCAATTTTAAGGCTCAGCAAATAAGCCGGGGCCACGATCATGGAGATCCCAAAATCCACGCTAGCAAGCATCGCCACAGACAAAGAAAGCAAAAGAACGGCGATGAAGTAAATTGCTTCGCTGTTGATTGTAATCTTCTTCTTTGCTTTTTCAGGCATAAACGAGCCGAAGAATTATAAAGGAATTCTTCCTAAGGAGGGCGTCTTCGATCTCTCTTTTATCACGAACGTTTAACCCTGCGAAAAAGCAAAAAGCAAAGCCTGAAGAAAATTACTTGGAAGGCAGGACGGCTCAAGGGTCTTTCGCGAGAGTGAAAAAAGGCGGTTCCTTTTCGGAATCGCCTATGATTGCATTGGCAGGGGCGGAAGGAATCGAACCCTCATCGAAGGTTTTGGAGACCTCTGTTCTACCACTGAACTACGCCCCTAATGCTATCGGGAACCCGACGGCAAGCGAGATTATAAACCACGCACGATTTTAGAAACAAGACCCATATCCACTTTTCCGGCATAATTGGTCTTGAAATGTTTCATGACGGAAGGCATGGATTTGTCTTCGAGCGAATCAATGATCTTCTTGATTTCCTCTTCGCCCATCATCTGAGGAAGGAAGGAAACAATCGCGTCTAGCTGCTCTTGGCAATTCTTTCGCGATTCCTCCCTGCCGGCTTTGGCATATCCGTCCCTTTCCTCCTCAAGCTCCTTAGAGAACTTCTGAAGAATGCGGACGACCTCGGCATCCCCGATCTCTTTCCCAGAGCCGCTCGTTTTGGCCTCCTGGTAGCGGGAAATCACAATCGCATAAGCGTTCCTTTTGTTGTTGTCGTGCGCTTTCATCGCATCGATATTGGCTTTTCTAATATCATCAATAATCATAGAGTTTTCCTCTCTTTCGCTTTATATTCTATCATCTTTTCGTCAAGTTGAAGAAAGACTTGCTATTCTTCTTTCGATAGAAGCGCTGCTTTCTTTTTGTTGGAGTAGTAAACGATTTCCTCCCTGACGTTAGAAAGCCCATAGAACAAGGGGAAGATTTCAAGACGGCCAACCAAGCAACCGACTGCAAGCACCCAAAGAAGGGTTTGATAATACTCGGGATATTTCGCTCCGTAGTAAACGTAATCGGTCATCGAGAGGCCGGTATTGCTCATCGCGCTCGCTACATCGAAAGCGGCAATTTCCGAATCGATTTCAGGAAGAAAATTTAAAATGATGATGGAAACGATGAAAAAAGCCAAGAAAAGTACCGTATACTGCGAGGCTTCTTTTACCTCCGCATCATCGATCTCGCTTTCTTCGCCATAGCGGTAAACCTGATGGGGGTGGAGGATGCGCGAAGGGGAGTTTTGATAACGCATCCGATAATAAAGGTCTTTGAGCATGATGTAGACCCTGTATTGCTTAAGTCCACCCCCGCAGCTCCCCGCGCCGCCGCCGATTACCATGAGAACGGTGCCTACATAGATCAAAGGCTTCCCAAGCTCAATCATGCGGGCCATCGAGGTCGAGGAAAAGCCCGAGGTCGTCGCGCAACCAACGATATAGAAAACGCTTTCCTTGATGTTGGCGCCGATGTTGTCCAAATAATTTGAGCCGTATTTGCATATCGAACCTGTCGCCGAGATAAGGCAGCCAAGCAAAAGAAGAACGGAGAAGAAACGCACCTCAGCATCTTTGAAGAACTGTTTGAAACGCCCGGACAAAAGGAAGGTATGCAAAACGAAGGAGATCCCCGAAAGGATGACCAGCAGCATGACGATAATCTGAATCGCAAGGGAATTGGCCGCATAGAAGCCGTTGGTGACTCCCTCTCCGGAATAATAGGCTATATTCGAGCTCCTCGGGGAGAAGCCGCCGCCTGAAAGCGCGGCCATGGAGGTCGTCGCCGCATCAAAAGGCTCCATGCCCGCTAAAAACAAGGCGACCGCCCCTGAAGCGGTGTAGAAAAGATAAATCCCGAAGATTCTGCCGGCGCTGCGCCTCAGATTAGGGAGAAGCCTATCGCCATGCCCTTCCCCGACATACAGAGACATGCCTGCGCTGTTTCCAAGAACCATAGAAAGTAGCAAAACAAGGCCCACGCCTCCGACGAACTGCATCTCCGCACGATGGAAGCAATACAAATGAGGGCAAAAAGAAGCCCCTTCGCTCAAGTGATAAATGGCGTCCGTCCCATCAAAGACAAAACGGCCATCGACAAAGTCTTTGAAACAGGTGAGGCCCGTCGTGCTGTAAGCTGAGGCGCTTTCAAAGAAAGATTCTGAGAAGCTCATGTCCATCTTCCCGGCGAGGTTCGCCAAAAAGAAAGGGAAGGCGCCCGAAAGGACCGCGGCAATCCAAATCAAAACCAATAGTGCGTTATTTTCGTTTCGGGCGAAATTCGCCCTCTTCTTTTTGCAGATGCAGAAGAAATAAAGGACCAGGCCGAGAACAATGTCAAACAAGGCCGGATAGGCAAAATAGCTCCACCCCTTCACTTCATCATGATAGAAAGCAAGTAAGGCCAGAGGAAGCGCGGTCAAGATGCCGATGAGCACCAAAAAGATGCCAAGGTAGCCAAAAACCATCCTTGGTCCCATGACGACTTTATCGGCCTTCTCTTTGCTTCTCATTTTACTGCGGGCCCATTTTTGCCCTTGGTGGTCTTCTTCACTTTATCCGCTACCTTGGAGACGAAAACGCCAGTTTTTTGATTTTCCTGTCGTATGAAATTCATGACTTTTCTTTGATCGGTCGGCGCGCA
This sequence comes from Lachnospiraceae bacterium, assembly GCA_963658395.1. GTDB lineage: Bacteria > Bacillota_I > Bacilli_A > RFN20 > CAG-826 > Alloenteromonas. The sequence goes on from CAVKPZ010000066.1 coordinate 7,468, forward strand.
GACAAGCAAAAGATTGTCCTTTGGGAGGATGATGGTGTCGCCCTTTGGGATGATGACATCAGGCGTGCGATAGATGCAAGCGACGGACACGTAGTTCGGGAAGCGGCACTCCTTCAAAGGGAGATTGGCGATGCGATATTTGGAAAGCACCACCGCTTCAATCATCGTGATTTTGTCGTTCTCCAAAGAAAGGGTCTTAAGCATAGAGGCAATGGAAGTCTCGCTTTGGACAGACTGGCCAAGCAAATAGGTCGCCGAAATCACCGAATCGATGCCCAAAGCTTTATAGAGATCAACATTCTTTGGGTTGTTGACAACACAGATGCATTTCTTCGCATCGAAGACTTTCTTTGCCATGAGGCAAGAGGCAAAGTTGTCTGTGTCTTTCTCACAAAGCGAGATGAAAGCGTCCGCGTTGTAGGCATTGGATTCTTCAAGGCTCTTCTTGCGCCAGGGCTTCCCGACGTAAACCGGGACGCGGTAACGCTTCATGATAATCTCCGCTTCCGCCTTGGAGGAATTGATGACGATCAGCTCGTTCTTTTTGTCTTTGAACATGGAGACAATGAATTCCGCCTGCGGACCGCCTCCTGCGATGATGATCTTCATTATTTTTCCACCCCTGCGCGAAGCAAAGAGAAACGATCGAGAGAGAGCTGGAAAGGATAGATTGCCTTGATCGGCATGCCTTGGATCAGCAGGCCTTTATCGGGATCATCGAAGCGTACATAAATATAAGGGACCTCGAATCTCTTGCAGCAGATATACGCCAAATAGAGATTCACGTTGTCGTCGCCTGTTGTGATAATGACCTCATTCGCGTTTTCAATGCCCGCGTCGATGAGCTCTTCAACATCGGTGGTGTCCGCAGCAATGGTGATGCCAGAAAAAGCATCGTTCAGTTTCTCAAAAGAGCTTTTGTTCGCGTCCATGACGACGACGTTGCCGCCCATTTGGGAAGAATAGTTCGCAATGGAAGCTCCAAGCCTTCCGCACCCTAAGACAATTGTGAGATTTCGCATAACTTTTTTGCCCGAAAAAGTATAGTCTCCCTTTCGGGAGAGGGCAACGCGAAAGGGGGAACCGCGGGCCTTTATCGAAATTTCAAAACAGCAAGAAAAAAGGCCCCAGAAGGAGCCGATTCTTCGCTTGGTGACCCCACCTGGAGTCGAACCAGGCATTGGACCTTGAGAGGGTCCCGTCTTAACCGATTGACCATGGGGCCATGGTCGCGAGAGAAATTATTTCACTCCCGCGAACTTTGCGCAAGATTTATTTCAAAGTTTCGACAACAAGTTTTATGCGACGCAAAACCTCTTCTTTGCCGAGGATTTCGAGGATTTCATGAAGGTTGGGGGAATCCTTAGCCCCGGTGATTGCAACGCGCAAAACGCCAGAGCCATCCGAAACATTGCCCTTATAAAGTTCAGGCTGGGCAAGATAGTCTTTGTTAGAGACGGCGAAGCCATGCGCGGAAACGATATCCTTCATGCCATTCCACCAAGCGTTCTCGTCCGTACCAAAGAGCATCTTATCCGCGCAATCATTAAGCACGCCAATAATGTCATCTTTTGCGTAAGAAGGATTGAAAGGAAGGGGATTTGCGAGGATTTTCGCGTATTCATCCTCATAAAAGAACTTGATAAGCGGATAAATATCCGAGAACTTCGCATAGTCTTTCCTGGGGTTTTTACGATCTTTTTCAATGTTAAGAATCTTTTTGAAATAGCTCTCGTCGCTTTCGATGTGGGCATAGAAATCCTTATCGTATTTCTCGGCATAAGCCTTCACATCCCCGAAGAGTTTATCAAGCGGGGTTTTCGCGATCATCTCCTTGCCGAAATAATTGAGTTTGTCTTGATCAAAGAGAGCACCATCAAGAGACATCTTCTTGAGGCGGAAGGCGAACTTGGAAAAATCATAAGTCTTGTTCGCCGACGTCCATTCCTCAAAATTGGAATTGGCAATAGACATCAGATAGACAAGCAAGGATTCCGGCTCATAGCCTTGTTCCAAGAAATAGGAGACAGCGGCCTCCGGGTCTTTGCGCTTGGAAAGTTTCCTCTTGTTCCCGTGATCTAGCTTCATAATCGAGGGGATGTGCGCATAGCGAGGGGCGTGCCAGCCAAGGCTTTTGAACATGCCGAGGTGGATCGGAGTGGAAGGAATCCACTCCTCACCGCGGGTAATCACCGTCGTTCTCATGAAATGATCATCTACCACATGAGCGAAGTGATAAGTAGGAAGGCCGTCCGATTTCAAGATAACGACATCGGTATCATTATCTTGAAGCTCAATCTCACCACGGATTGCGTCATTGAATCTGATCTTGCGATCGTGGTCGCCAAGGGAGCGGAAACGGATAATCCAAGGGGTTCCCGCTTTGATTTTGGCGATCCTCTCGTCAACCGTAAGATTCCTATCGCGGGCGTATTTTCCATAGTAGCCAGGAAGAACCTTGTTCGCCTCCTGGGTTTTACGGATGGCGTCCAAATCCTCAGGGGTGCAGAAATCAGGATAGGCGGAGCCGTCTTTGATCATCTGTTTAATGACGATGCGATAAATATCGCGACGTTTGGACTGCTGATAAGGCCCGTAAGACCCGTTGTCGCCATTCGGGGTATAGCCTTCATCCGCCACGATGCCGAATTGAGCGAGCTGGTCGATCAAAAGATCGCCGCTCCCTTCGATCGTGCGTTTGGTGTCGGTATCTTCCAAACGAAAGAAGTACACGCCGCCAGATTGTTTGGCGAGAGTGTAAGAAATCATCGAAGTGAAAAGGCTTCCGGTATGTAAAAAACCAGTGGGAGAGGGAGCAAAACGAGTTACCTGAGCGCCTTCTGGTAAATTGCGCGCGGGGTATTTGGCTTCAAGATCGTCGATTGTCAAGGTGACGTCGGGGAAGAGAAGTTCGGCTAAATCATTATTGTCGGCCATAAGGGTCCTCCTAAAAAGGCGAAGAGATTATAATCTCTTATTTTTTTCCCTTCCACCAAATGCGTGAGAAACGCCCTTAGGAAGCGAAGAAAAACGCCAAAATTGCCTCTTGCAAGAGGAAAATAGCCTCTTTATAATAGCGAAGCCCAAAGGGTAATGCAGGTGTAGTTCAATGGTAGAACACGACCTTGCCAAGGTCGATACGCGGGTCCGATTCCCGTCACTTGCTCCAACAGCAAGACCATCCCAGCTTCGGCTGGGTTTTTCTTTCTTTGAACCCTCGCTAGGAGGATAATTTGCGCATGGTAGAGCTCCATTGCCACTTAGACGGGTCTTTAAGCAGAGAGGACATCGCCTATCTTTGCACTTTGAATCACAAAGAAGACATCGATTTAGAAAAAATCAAAATTACCGCAGACAAAGCGGTGAAAAGCCTGAACGATTATCTTGTTTGCTTCGATTTCCCTATTTCCGTGCTTCAAACAGCCGAAAGCATCACTTACGCGACCTATTCCTTATATAGAAGGCTGGCCAGCCAAGGAATTCTATACGCCGAGATTCGCTTCGCCCCTCAGCAGCACATCAAACATGGCTTGAGTCAGGAGCAAGTCGTGCTTGCCGCGATTTCAGGATTAGAGATGGCAAAGCGAGAAACCAAGATAGCGGGCCAGCTAATCCTCTGCGCAATGAGAGGAAAAAACACCACCCCCTTAAATAAAGAGACCATCGATTTGGCCGCTTCCTTCTTGGGCAAGGGGGTGTGCGGCGTGGATTTGGCGGGTGCCGAAGCCCTTTTTCCGAACGATAATTACTTAGAAGAATTCAAAACGGCAAGGGAACTTAATCTTCCGATCACAATCCATTCTGGCGAAGCCGCCGGCGCCAAGTCCGTTTGGACAGCCATAAAAATGGGGGC
>CAVKPZ010000067.1:0-11185 GCA_963658395.1 Lachnospiraceae bacterium
CATGTCTCCCTGTCACGGAGAAGATCACGAGTTCGAATCTCGTATGGTCCGCCAAATTCAATCCTTAGTGTCTCAGTGCCGTGCTTCCATCTAAGCATCGGTCCAGACGCTACGCTTGGCCCGATAGCTCAGCTGGTAGAGCACGGCACTGAAAATGCCGGTGTCGGCGGTTCGACCCCGCCTTGGGCCACCAACTTGAAAAAGAAGCGCTTCGGCGCTTTTTTTCGTTGGCCCAAGGCATTCTCTAACCTGCCTCCACCTAGCATTTTCTCCCGCCCGGCGACTTGGGACCCGCTTCGCCCCCAAGCCGCCTCGTTCAACTTTTTTGGTAGAAATCCGAAATTCTCCTTAATTAATAGGGTGGAGGAACAATTTATGCAATACTACATCCGCAAGCCAAAAGGCCAAGCCGGCCTGGACTTCGAAACCAAATTCGTCACCGCCCTCAATGGCAAGAAATGTGGGGATCTCCCCTCTAATCTCGGTTTCTTGATTCGCCAAATTTTCCCCGGCATCAGGAAAACCGACCTCATCCTTGCTCAAAAAGCCGATCCTAGAGGGAAAAGCGACGTGAGCGTCTTCACCAACGAAGGCCGGGCCGAAATCTCCCTTAAAAGCGTTGATGGGGATTTGGTGCATTCCTCGCCAATCGGGAAGTTCATAAAATATCTTTTTGAGCACGGCGTCTCAGAGGCCTCGCTCAAAACGCTTTTGCAGTTCCTTTATCGCGATGGGACCGCCGATGGAAGCGGAGAACGTAAATGGAGCTATGAAGAAACGATGTATCGCCTCGCCCCACGCATCGAGGACTTCAACGATGAGGTCAACGCCAATCGAAATCTTCTCCAGGACTGCGCCGATCTTGCATTGTTCCGTGGCAACCACCCAGAGATTCCCCCGGCCAATTGGCTTTATCACGGAACGGTCGATTCTGGTTTAGCGGTCTCTCGATTTCAAGTCTCTGTCTGGGCCTCCAAAATCGTAAATATGAGTTTCATCCGAAACCCCCACATTGGAGCTTTGCACATCCGGCCTTATGTACAGAAGGTGAGCGAGGCCTCAACCCACAAAGACAAACTAGATTGGCTACGTCTAAAATGGGTCGGAATGGACGCGAACCTCCGCTTCATGTGGTCGAAAATCCCTCCTTATAAAAGAAACAAAGCATTGGAAGAGAAAGACGTCGAATTGGTCACCCCCTAATTTGTTTCCTTGAGGCTGAGTGGGTATAATCTTGCTCACACAGCCTTATGAAAATTCTCTTTGTCCTCGAATGCGCCAATAAACTAAACAACGGAACGACGGCTACTTGCAACCGTTTCGCGGAAGAACTTCGGAAAAAAGGCCATGAGGTTTCTATCTTAGGATGTGATTTTGAAGACGATAAACCCCATCCGCATTATTATGGCACCCCGCACTATGTTTTTCCTGTTTTTGAGCCGCTCATCGCTAAAGAAGGTTTTACTTTTGCCCGCTGCGATATCGCGAAGATGTATGCGGCCATTAAAGACGTCGATCTGGTCCATATCTTTTTGCCGATGAAGTTAGGCAAAATTGCCCAGCTCATTGCCGATAGCCTCGGCATCGCCGTCACCACCGCCTTCCATTTGCAGCCCCAAAACATCACCTCTGCGATTCATTTAGGCCACCTTCAATTCATCAATTGCGCGCTATACGCCGGTTTCAGGCATTATATGTATCGTTCCGTGAGACACGTTCATTGCCCTTCGGCGATGATCGAACGAGAATTGAAACGTCATCATTACAAGGGAAATGTGACCCATGTGATCTCCAATGGGGTTATTCCTTTCTTCCATAAAATCGATGTAGAGAAACCTGAGGATTATCGCGACAAAATCGTCGTTTGCATGTCTGGTAGGCTAGCCCAGGAGAAACGGCAGGACCTTATCATTAAGGCGGTTGCTTCCAGCAAGTACAACGAACGGATTCAAGTCATCTTATGCGGTATCGGGCCCAATGAGAAGCTTTACGCCAAACTCGCCAAAAAGAAGGGCCTTGCAAACCCTTTGATTATGAAATTTTGCAGTCCCGAAGAGCTTCGCGAGATCCTTTGCTACTCTGACATCTACGTCCATGCTTCCGACTTTGAAATCGAAGGCATCAGCGCGATTGAGGCCATCACCTGCGGTGCGCTTCCTGTTATCTCCGATTCAAGGCTTTCTGCCACGAACGCCTTCTCCTTAAATGACGATGTTTGTCTATTCCGACACGGCTCGGTCTCTTCCCTGCGCGCGAAAATCGAATGGCTCATAGAGCATCCAAAGGAAGCGGAAGAACTCAAACAAGCCTATGCCTTGTCCGCCCCGAAATTCGCCTTGTCGCGCCAGGTTCAGGCCATGGAAGACATGTTTCTCGAGGCCATAAAAGAAAAGAGAGAAGGACGAGACGTTTCTTCAGCCTCGCCCATCAAGAAAGACATTCGCAAGGAAAAGAAAATTTTCAAGAAGCTCCTTAAAGACGGAATCGTTCAGGAGATCCCCGCAAAACTTAGATAACCCTTTTTAACTCTAGACGCTTGGCTTTTCGAAAATCTTTGCGTGTTTGAAGATTGTTTTGAGAAATTGCCGAAGCCCAAGATAGGCCGGATAGGCCCCAAGAAAAACAAGCAGATAAATCCAGATTACCCAGCTTTGCGTCTCTAGATTCGCGTAAACTCTGCTGTTCCAAGGTTGGAAGAATTCGTGCCAGAACGCGGTTCCGAAAATCATTCCTAAAGTAGTGGGCTGCCCGCCGAGATAGGAATTTGGGGCGGCAAGAGCCATGACAACCGCGCTGCAAAGAGAAATGAGAAAAACAATCACGCGGTATTTCGTGAATGGGCAAGAAAGGGCAAACATAACCGTCAGGCCTCCGATGATTGTCAGGAAAGAAATGGAAGCCTTCGCGTTTTCTTGGGTAAGAACTCCGCATTGCCATAATCCCATCGGGACCATCGCGAAGACAAGCAGCATCAAGCCTCCGGCGATGGCCGCTGGGAAAACTTTGTAGGCGAAGTTGCCCTCGATTCTCTTTTTGGAATTCTCTAACGAAAGCAAAAAACCGCCTATTCCTATAATTGCCTGCTCAAACATATAGACATTTTCGATGGAGAAGAGCATCTGCCCGGCTTTAAAAGGGATGGAAAAAAGACAAAGCGACATAATGAAAAAGGTCTTCGTAAGGAACAAGATGGAAGAACGCTGAATGTTGTTTACGACTCGTCTTCCTTGAAGCACGACATCTACCAGATGAGAGAAATCGTTATCCATCAAAACGACATCGCTGCATGCTTTGGCGGCATCGGTGGCTCGTGCAAACGTGACGGAGGAATTTGCCTTCCTTAGCGCCAAGGTGTCATTGACCCCGTCACCGGTCATCGCGACCTTATGACCTTTTGCCTGCAAGGCGCTGACAAGGGCCTCTTTTTGCTCAGGGGAGACACGGGCGAAGACAACGTAATCTTCGGCGAGTTCCTTCGCTTCCTCCAAGGATTTTCCCTCTAACGAGACGACCTTATCTGCATTTTTAACCCCGCAAATCTCGGCTATTTTGGAAACGGTTATGGGAGAATCGCCAGATATGATCTTAACATCGACGTCGTTTTCGTAGAAGTAAGAGATCGTTTGCTTCGCCGAGGGCCGAATCTTATCTTCGATGGAATAAAGAGCCAGCGGGGTGCCGTCATAGACTAGGGCCAAAACCCTTAAGCCTTGTTTTTGGGCTTCGTTTGCCTTCTCCAAGACGTCTTGAAAGGAAGCGCAAATGAATTCTGGAGCGCCCAAAAGAACTTCTTTTCCGGATTTCAAAACGATGCCGGAGAACTTTCTTTGACTGGAGAAAGGAATCATCTCTCGGATTCTCATCTCTACGGGCTTGAAAGCGTCTTTGAGAGCGTTCGATGTCGCGTTGAAGGACTTTGTATTCCAAAGCAAAGCGCCCAAGTAGGAATCCGCATCTTCCTTTGACCCAAAGTAATCGGTTCTCACAACACGCATCGTCCCATCGGTCAATGTCCCTGTTTTGTCCAAGCAAAGAATGTCGACCCTGGAAAGGTTCTCCAGCGAATAAAGCTCCTGAATCAATGTTTTCTTTTTGCTTAGCCCAACGATGGAGACGCCTAAGGAAAGGGAAGTGCAAAGCACAAGGCCCGTAGGGATGACGCCGATAGCAAAAGCGGAAGCGGTGGAGATAATCTGCGCCCAGCCCACGGGATCGGAAAGCGACATAGGACTTGGAAAAACGTTGGTGTCGGTCCCGTGCAACGTGATCTTGATGCACATCGTGACGATAACCGTAGCGACCACCCCCAAAAGGACAAAAGAGAGAACGTCTAAGATTCCGTAGATCGTCTTCATGAGCTGGGATTTTTCGCTTTGGATGGCTTTCACCTTCTTGGACAAAGAATTCGCGTAGGTCTCTTCTCCCACGGCAGTCACCAAAGCCAGAATATAGCTCCGCTTCTTTGGTGGATTTTCTTATCGGCGTGCTTTCTCCCGTTAAAAGCGATTCGTCGACTTCAACATCTCCTTCCATGAGTTTCGCGTCGACGACAATCTGTTCACCGCTGGAGACGACGAGGATATCGCCTAGAACAATTTCCTTTGAAGTGATGCTCAGTTTTTCCCCGTCCCGGATCACAACGATTTTCGCTTGATTGACGATTCTCATTTTGTCCAAAACTTTTTTGGAATGCATCTCGGTCGTGATGCCGATGACGATGTTGAAAATCAAGGGGAAGAGATAGAAAAACTTCGAAAATCCGAAGTATTTTGAGGCCTCCTGGTTATATCCCGCGTTTTTGAGCACGAGATAGAAAATCGCAAATAAAATGGCAATACCAAAAAGAAACAAAGTAAAGAAATTGCAAACATTGTGTTTGAAAATGGACCAAAATCCCTTCTCGCTTCTTTTCGACGGGGCGTTCCCCAAACCGTCTGCAAGCCGACTTTTTGCCTCATCCGTCGTTAGGCCTGCGATGGGCGAGGTGTTTAAATAATCCTTCTCACCCTTGCTTTGCATTTTCTTTCTCGCTTGGTGCGACATTTCTTAGGATGGGTTTTTTAAAATCAAGGCAAACCCAAAAATCGCCGTCTGTCCCGACGCTGCTTAAGTCTTCTAAAATCTGACAGGAAAGTTCCATTCGTTGAAACCCAACAGCGGTATTTTACTCTTGCCACTCTCCTTTTCCTATGGAAAAGAAAGGCGGGGTTTCGCATCCCCTCTTTGGCTTACTTCAAGGTGAATCCAATACTGAAGGCCTTGGCGACCGTGGCGCCGATTTTGCGGTAGGCGTGCTTGGCTTCGTCTAGGCAGATGAGCTTTGCTTTGTCCAAATCGATGATGCCATTCTCATCAAGCACTTCTTCTTTCACCAAGCAAGCGACGATTTCTCCAACAAGGATGCCCCCTTCTTCTTTGCTTCCGATGAATTTGCGGACTTTGCATTCGAGGGTGATAGGGTAGTTTTCAAAGATTGGCGCATCCACGTCCGGCGCCTTTTTCACTTTGAGACCGGATTTCTTCATCTTGAGAGGCTCATCTTTCAAAGAGACAAGACCCACGTAATCGCTGGCGGCGACGTTGGATTCATCCGCGAAGGCGACGGTGAATTCGCCTTTCTCAAAAAGGTTATCCGTGGTTTGGTGAGAAGAGAGACAAACCGCGATTTCGTCTGTATCCCCTCTTCCTCCCCAAGCCGCGTTCATAGCATCGGGGTTGCCTTCTTTGTCGTAGGTCCCAAGGATTAAGACGGATTCCGGGTAGCAGATGTTCTTATTTTTGATTGGTTTCATTTTTCTGGCCTCTTGAAGCATTTTACTCCACAAAAAGCGATATTATATCCGCATGATTTCCCAAATTTATTCCATCCATGATTGCCAAGAGGCGAAAATGTGCCTCGATGCCGGCGCCGAACATATCGGAGTCGCGCTTGAAAACGGCTACTGCTGCCCTCGTGAAGTCCCTTTGGAAGGCATCAAAGAGATTTTTGCCCTCATTGGGAACAAAGCAAAGAAAGTTTTAATTGTCGTCTCGCAAGGCGAGGCGGAAGTGCTTGAAGCCGTGAAGGAATTGCGCCCCGACATCGTCCATATCTGCGGGAATTATTACGAGGCTACTCCTCAGTTGAAAGCCGATCTTAAGAAAATTGACTCAAAGATTGAACTTATGCAAGCGATAGGCTTGCCCTCGAAGGATTATATGGAAAAAGTTTCGAGTTTCGCCTCCTTTTGCGACTATCTAATTTTGGACTCCATCAACCCTGGCCTCACCTCTATTGGAGTGGCGGGGGTGACGCATGATTGGAACGACGACAAAAAGATCGTGAATTCTTTTCCTAATCTAAAAGTCATCTTGGCCGGTGGCCTAGGCCCCGACAACGTCTATGAGGCAATCATGAAGGTGCATCCTTATGGGGTGGACTCCTTCACAAAGACATCAAAAAAACTCGCGGATGGCACGATGGTAAAAGACGCCTCCCTCATTGCAAACTTCGTGAAGGAAGTCAAGCGCGCCGAAAAAGACATCCTCAAAGAAAGGTCTATTTGATCACGAGCTCGACGGGGCAGTGGTCTGAGCCATAGACTTCGTTGTGGATATCGCTAGAGACGACGTGGCCCATAAAGGAGGAAGAGACCAAGAAATAATCAATTCGCCAGCCGGCATTCTTTTCTCTGGCATGAAAGCGGTAGCTCCACCAGGAGTAGCGGATTTCTTCGCCATGGAAATAGCGGAACGTATCCACGAGTCCGATGCTGAGCAAGGAGGAGAAAGCCTCTCTTTCTTCGTCGGTGAAGCCGGCGTTATGGTGATTGCTGTCTGGGTTCTTGAGGTCGATCTCGTTGTGGGCGACGTTCATGTCCCCCGTATAAATCACCGGCTTCTTTTCCTGCAAAGAAGAGAGATAGCCTTTAAGCCTCTTCTCATATTCCAAACGGAAAGCGAGCCTTTTCAGCTCTTCTCCGGAGTTCGGGACATAGGCCCCCACTAAGTAGAAATTTTGATACTCAAGGGTGATGATCCTTCCCTCCTCGTCATAAGCCCCATCTTCAAGGCCGAAATGGACGCTTAAAGGCTCTTGCCTGCAAAAGAAAGCAACCCCTGAGTAGCCTTTCTTGATTTTTGAGACGGTGAAGTGAAGATGGTAGCCAGGAAGTTCCAAAGGGAAATCCATCCCTTCGCTTAATTTGGTTTCCTGCAAGAAGATGACGTCGGCGTCTAAATTCAGGAGGCTTTCCTTTAAATTGTGGCCCAAAGCCGCGCGGATGCCGTTGATGTTCCAAGAAATTAGCTTCATGAGATCTCCTTATTCGAAGGCGAACTGCGAGTTGTAGAGCCCGGCGTAGAAGCCGTTTTGCTCCATAAGCTCGTCATGGGTGCCTTGCTCGATGATGTTCCCATCTTTCATGATCAAAATCAAATCGGCGTTTTTGATGGTGGAGAGGCGGTGAGCGATAACGAAGCTTGTCCGGCCCTTGGTTAAAGCATCCATCGCTTTTTGGATTCTCTCCTCCGTGCGAGTGTCGACGTTTGAGGTTGCTTCGTCGAGGATAAGAAGCGGAGCTTTGCGAATCATCGCCCGGGTAATGGTGAGAAGCTGCTTCTCACCGCTTGAAAGCGAGCCGCCGTCTTTGATCTCGTAATCCAGCCCGCCGGGCAGGGTTTTGACGTAATGCAGCAAGTGAGTGGCTTTTAAGGCTTCGTTGATGTCTTCCTCCGCCACATTCTTGGTGTTGAACACCAGATTCTCACGAAGCGTCCCTTGGAAAACCCAAGTGTCTTGGAGAACCATTCCGAAAATTTCGTGGAGTTCCTCTCTTTTCATCGCGGAAATGTCCACTCCGTCTATGGAGATAAAGCCCGAATTGACCTCATAGAACCTCATCAAGAGATTGACCATCGTGGTTTTTCCTGCGCCCGTGGGCCCGACAATCGCGACTTTCGAGCCGGGCTTTATCTTCGCGGAGAAGTCATGGATGATTTCCCGGGAAGGTTCGTAAGAGAAGCTGACGTGAGAGAATTCCACCTCGCCCCGGATTTTTTCCTTGCCCTCAGCGATCAAAGCGATGGGTTTGCTGGCCTCGCTTGGGAGTTCCTCTTCGTCAAGGAACTCATAGACGCGGCCGCTTGCCGCGCTCGCGCTGGAAAGCGAATTCATGGATTGAGAAATGGAAGAAAGAGGCGACTGGAAGAGATTCACGTAGACCAAAAACTCCGCAAGTCGCCCATAATCCATGCCCGATTCTCCATTTATTAGGAGCAAACCCCCAACAAGCAAGACGCCTGCATAAGCCAAATAAGAGACGAAGTTCATCGCCGGCTGCAGCATGCCCATGAAGGTCTCGCCGTAGAACATGGTTCTTCCAAGGAGCTTGTTCGGATCATCAAATTGATCTCTTTCAAGCTGTTCGTTACCAAAGGCTTTGATAATCATTTGCCCCGAGTAGTTCTCCTCGATGATGCCATTGATGTCACCGAGAATCTGTTGTCTCTTCCTAAACTGGGGGAAAGCAAGCTTCCCCATCAAGAAAATTACGACGAGAAGAATCGGGAGGGAACCGACGCAAGTCAATGCGAGTTGCCAAGACTTCACGAACATCATGATCACTACCCCGAAGAGCATAAGGACGTTTTGAATGAGCGTAGCGATCGAAGTCGCGAAGTTTTGGGCGATGTTGTCCACGTCGTTCGTGATACGGGAAAGAATGTCCCCGAATTGATGCGAATCGAAATACGAAAGGGGCATCGCGTTGATCTTGTCTTCAATCGCTTTTCTTAGGTCTCTTGCGTAGTAATTCGAAATCGTGTTCAAAATGAAATTGGAAGCGTAGGAAGTTAGCGCCGAGATGAAGTAGAAAACAGCCAAAAGCGTGCCATAACGCGTGATTTCATTCATCGGGATGGCAACGCTTTCTGTGACGGAGTTCGTGATGACGTTGGTGAGGTTCCTCAGCACGGAGGGAGAGTAGATGCTGATAATCACGTAGGCAATAGCAAGAACGATGGCGAGCACAAAAAAGACAATGTAGACCGGGTGCTCCTTGGCCATATGAGAAAAGGCTTTCTTCGTCGCTTTGGCGGAGAACTTTCTTTTTCCCGATTCGTCAAAATGTTTTTTCATAGACCCAGTTCCTCCTTGCTAAGCTGCGATAGAGCGATCTCGCGATATACCTCGCAGGATTGAAGCAATTCGCTGTGCTTCCCTTTGCCGACGATTTTCCCCTCGCTTAGAACCAATATCTGATCGGCGTCCATGATGGTGCCGATGCGCTGCGCCACGATGACTTTTGTGGTTGCCCCCAAGGCTTTTTTGAGGTTTTTCCTCACTTGAAGGTCGGTTTTGAAATCCAAAGCCGAGAAAGAATCGTCGAAAGTGCAGATCTCTGGCTTCACTGCGATGGCCCTCGCTATGCAAAGCCTTTGCCTTTGGCCACCTGAAACGTTGCTTCCCCCTCGGGCGATATGAGCTTCATAGCCGCCGTCCATTTTCTCGATGAACTCGCTCGCCATGGCGATGCTGGCGGCCTCCTTCATGCCCTCATCGCTCATCGAAGAATCCCCGAATTTGATGTTCGAGGCTACCGTTCCGCTGAAAAGAACTCCTTTTTGCGGGACTATCGTGAGTTTGCTGCGCAAAGTCTTCTCTTTCAGCTCCCGCACGTCGACCCCGTCTATTTTGATGGAGCCCGAACTGGCGTCATAGAACCTGGCTAGTAGCCGGAGAATGGTGCTTTTTCCGCTGCCCGTCGCGCCGATGATCGCAAGGGTTTCGCCTTGATTGACTTTGAAAGTGATGTCGTGGACAACGTCTTCTTTTGCGTCGGCATAGTGAAAACAGACGTGGTCGAATTCGATGGTGCCGGTTTCGGTAGTGGGGGTTTCAACCTCAGGGTCAAGAATCTCGGATTTCGAAGCCAAAACTTCGTTGACGCGCGTTGCCGAAATTTGAGCTCTTGGAATCATGATGAACATGAACATAAGCATCATGAAAGCCATGATGATCATCGAGGAAAGGGTGGAAAAGCTGACGAGGGTTGCGTAATTTGTGATGTTCTTATTTATAAGCAGGGCGCCAAGCCAATAGATTCCTAACGACAAACCGTTCATTACAAGCATGAGAACAGGGCTCATCAAAGCCGTCATGCGGCTCGTGAAGACCTGAATTTTCGTTAAATCCTTGTTTGCGGATGCGAACTTCTCTTCCTGATAATCTTCGGCGTTGTAAGCGCGAATTACGCGGATGCCCGAGAGGTTTTCCTGCGTCACCAGATTCACTCGGTCGATGAGCTTTTGGGTCTTTTTGAATCTGGGCATCAAGAAGACGAACATGAATAAAAGGAAAATCAGCAATGCGACGATGCCGCCGCCAGTGAGCAAAGTAAGCTCGCCTGAGACGGCTTGGATTTTGCAAATGGCCCAGATGGCTGTGATAGGAGCGCTAAAAAGCATGCGGGCCGCCATAACGAACGTGAAACCGACGGTTTGAATATCGTTAGTCGCGCGGGTGATTAAACTGGAGGTGGAAAAGGCTTCGATTTGAGCCATCGACATGGTGGAAACCTTATCGTTCAGCTTCTTGCGGAGGCTCGTGACTAAAGAAGCGCTAATGATGGAGGCGAAGAAAGCGGAAGCGCCCTGGCACACCATGCTGCCGGTTGCATAGCCGACCATGACTCCAGCGCCAATCCAAATGTCGTTTGCGGTCTTCAAGCCTTTTTGGGCTTCCATGATAACATTCGTCAGGTCGCGAATCTTATCGGTCAGAGTCATCGTGCAGAAAACTTGGAGAATCGTTATTCCTAAGATTAAAAATAGGAGCAACCAATCAAGTTTCCGAAGGTATTTCATTATTTTGAGCATTGCCTAGTCCCCCCCGTAAACGGGGGAATGATAACAACTAGAAAACGGAAAGCAAGAAGTTTGAAAAAAACCGATTCCGTCAAAGCAAACCGACTTCGGTCTATATTCAAAAAAGCGTTTGGCTTCGGTGCTATTATTTGCGGGATTTGGTATATTTTTTGCTTTTCAAACGATAAGAAAACGGCTCCTTCTCTTTTTCTCTGCAATCAAAAGAAAGCAAACGATATCCAGAACAGCCCAAAGCCTTCTCGATCTCTTCTTTTTGGATGGGGCGCGGCGAGCAGATGGTTGCCAAACGTTTGAAGCGAGACGCCTTCACGATTAAAGC
>CAVKPZ010000068.1:0-11144 GCA_963658395.1 Lachnospiraceae bacterium
CTTTATGAGGGCTATGAAGTGGCTCAAATCTTGAAGATTCTGCCTTCTGAAGTCTTTAGATGAGGCTTTGCATCGTTTTCTGCCTCATATCCCAAGATAATGTTTGAGATTCCTTCGACGTCATCCGTAATGCCGGCCTTTTTAAGAATGGCTTTGCCTTCTAAGGTGCTGAAACTCTCTTTGGCGCGGTGAATCCAGCAGGCCCCTAGGCCCAGGGCTTCGGCTTCTAGAAGCATATAGGCGGAAGCGATGGCCCCGTCGTAGACATAGGTCCTTGCCTGCTTCTTTGCCAAAACGACGATGACGGTCTTCGCACCATAGAAGGGATCGCCTGGTCTACCCATGATTGAGGCGTTAAGTCTTGAGAGCTCTTCGACGATCTTCTCGTCGGTAATTGCAAGGAAGATGGTTTCTTGCCTATTCATCCCCGTGGGGGCATCGATGCCCGCTTGGATGACTTGATCGATCTTTTCTTGCTCGACTTTCTTTTCGCTGTAGTTTCGGCAAGAATGACGTTTCTTGATGAGTTCCAATAATTCCTTGCTGTCCATAATCATTACCTCTTGCCTTTAGTCTAAGCCAAACAGAAGAGAAGTCCATATGAAAAAAGGCCTAGTTTCCTAGGCCGGATGCATCAAGAATTCCTTAATGGGAATCGGAGAGATTCATCAAGGACTCGCAAGGAAGCCCGACGGCCTTCTCGCCATGGAGCTCTTCGAGATTAATGACGGTGAGGCAGGCAACGGGGGTGCCGCCAGCAAGAGTGATGAGCTCTTTCAAAGCGGCGAAGGTGCCGCCGGTCGCCATGAGGTCATCGATCATGAGGACGCGGTCGCCCGCTTTGAAAGAGGAGGCGGGGATCTCCATCGTCGCGGTGCCGTATTCAAGTTGATAGGAGACCTTCATGGTCACGCCGGGGAGCTTGCCGGCTTTCCTTGCCATGACGAAGCCGATGCCCATCTTGTAAGCGAGAGCGCATCCAAAGGTGAAACCCCTGGATTCGGGCCCGATGATAACGTCTGGATGGTATTTTTCCGCCATCTTCGCAAGTCTGTCGACGGCTTCTTTGAAAGCCTTAGGCTCGCGTAGGAGCGGTGAGATATCCTTGAATGAGATGCCTTTTTTGGGGAAGTCTGGGGTGACTCCGATGTATTTTTCTAAGTCCATGATGAAGTAAAATCCTTTCCGAGAAATTATAAACGGGAGCAGCGAGAATGCTGCCCCCGTTTAAAGCAATTTGTGGGACGAATTAAGCGACGCCAGTTGCGAACTCAGCAATGAAGAGAGCCATGAAGGCGAGGGCGAGGACCGCGACAGGAATGTCTTTCTTCGTGAAGCGCCCAGCGCAGAGAGTGCAGATGGCATAAGCCATGAAGCCGAAGGCGATGCCGTCGCTGATGGAGGCCATGCAGATCATGAAGACCATCGTGGTGAAGCCAGCGACAATGGAAACCCAGTCATGCCAATCAAGTTCTTTGAGATTGGTGAACATGCAAACGCCGACATAGATGAGGGCGATGTTCGGAACGGAGCCGGAGAACATGCCGAGAATAGGATAAGCGAATACCGAGAGGCAGAAGAGGACGCCGGTCATGATGGCGGAAAGGCCAGTGCGAGCACCCGCAGCGACTCCGGAGGTGGATTCGACGAAGGAGGTGACGGTGGTGGTGCCAAAGATAGAACCAAGGACCGTACCGGCGGCGTCAGTGATCATCGCGTTGCGGTCGGAGACGGTGATGTTGCCGTCCTTGTCGACCATGCCAGCGCCAACTTCAACGCCGACCAAGGTGCCGGTAGTATCGAAGAAGTCGATGAAGAGAAGGACGAAGATGAGGATGTAGGCTTCGGGCTTGGCCAAGATGTCAAAGCCATGGAAGCAAGCACCGAGAAGAGTGCCAAAGGAGTTCCAATTGCCTTGAGAATCAAGGAGGAATTTGGCGGAGACGCCGTCCACACCGGCCTGGCCCATGGAAGCTTCGACGACGCCGAGGACGATCATCACGATGATGACGGAGAAGCGAGAGATCCAGACGGTGACCTTGTTGTTCTTCGGAAGAGCGGACAGCGCGAAGACCGCGAAGACGCCGATCAGGCAAAGGACAGTGGAGGGGTTGGCCAGATTGCCCATAGCCACACCATCACTCGAAACTTTGATGATGCCGGATGTTTTGAAGCCAAGATAGGCAATGAAGAAACCAATGCCGGCCGAGATGGCGATTTTGAGGCTCTTGGGAATAGCGCGGACGATCATTCCGCGGAGCGGAGTGCAAGAGATGATAAGGAACAACCCGCCATCAAGGAAGACGAGGCACATCATTTGGGCATAATTGAAGCCCAAGCTGCCGGCAAGATAGAGGGCGATCATTGAGTTGATGCCCATGCCGGAGGCAAGGCCGACCGGCAACTTGCCGAAGATGCCCATCACGATGGTGGTGATACCCGCGGACAAAGCGGTAGCGATGAAGATGCCTGCATAGGCCTCGGCGCCAGAGAGGTAAACGTCTCCGTAAATCCAAACTCTGCCGAGTTCGTCGAATCCGCCGAACCAGCCGGAGAGGATGCCTGAGTTAACGTTAAGGATGTAGAACATTGCAAGGAAGGTTACAAGACCTCCGATGAGTTCCCTAACGATCGACGAACCTTTTTCGCCGATGCCGAAGTAGTGGTCTAGCCATCTTCCAAAACTAGTTTTGGGAGACCAGCCACCATTTGGCTCATTGCTCTCTGGTGAAGTTTCGACAGTTGAAACATCTTCAGCCATAGTCTTTTCCTCCTATATAAATTTAGTAAGACTTGTCTTTAGGAGGTAGGGACGTCGGGAGCTTGGGGTACGAACAAGGAAGAAAAGTGCAAAAGGAGAGCAATTCTTTGGCAGTTGATTTCTTCTTTGTTCCCTTTCTTAGCTCGTAGTGTCTGACTTCATGGATCAGACGTAGAGACTGCCGGACCTTATCTCCGACATATACGACCTATCGACGTTAAATAAATATATATTAAGAAAAGGCTTTGCAAACATGAAAGCGGTTTACCGTTAAATATTCGTTTTGCCCCCTATTTAGGCTTGTTCCCTATGTTAAAATGTCCGGCTAGAAAGAAGGTACCCATTCATGGATTTAACCGCCTACAAGAACGTTGTTTTGCTAGAGCATCCTTTGCTGAAGCACAAAATCTCCATCCTCAGGAACAAGAACACCCCGACGAGTGAATTCCGCCCGGTCGTGAAGGAAATCGCGATGATGGAGGCTTACGAAGCCCTCAAGGGTCTGCCGACGATTCCCACCGAAATCGAAACCCCGATCGAAAAGACCGTCCAGCCGATGGTCGAAGGCCACAAGCTTTGCTTCGTTCCGATTCTCCGCGCGGGAATGGGCATGGTCGATGGCTTCACCGAGCTCATCCCGACCGCGCACGTTGGCCATATCGGCTTGTACCGCGACGAAGTCACCCATGAGCCCCATGAGTATTACTGCAAGCTGCCGAAGGGCCTTGAGGACATGGAAATCTACCTCCTCGATCCGATGCTCGCCACCGGAGGCTCTGGCATCGACGCGATCAAGATGCTTCGCAAGCACGGCGCTAAGCACCTCCACTTCGTTTGCATCATCGCTGCCCCCGAAGGAGTCAAAGCCTTCTGCGAAGCGAACCCCGACGTTCCTCTCTATATTGGCTCGCTTGACCGCGAGCTCAATGCGAATGCCTACATTTGCCCAGGCCTTGGCGATGCCGGGGATCGCATCTTCGGAACCCAAAACTAAGTGCAAGGAGCCATTTGGACCATTGAAATCCGAATGGCTTTTTTGCTGTCCAATTTTCCAAATTTTCTGAAAAATTTTCTCGTTTTTCCATGAGGCAGTCATCATGTACCCTAAAAACATTCGGCATGATGAGACTTTTTTCAATGACGGGTACATGATGGGTACATGATGGGTACATGATGTTAAAATGCGAGGGTACATGATAAAAAAAGGCCCGCAGAAACGGGGCTTTCTTTCTGTTTTGAAGGGTTTTACATCAAGCCGACGGCACTGTCCTTGTCGATGAGGGCGTCCATCTCTTGAATGTCTTTCTCTTCGGGGACATAGACATAAGGAACTTGACGGTCGAGCTCGCGATAATCAAGGCCGAAGCCGATGAGAAACTTGTTCTCGGTAAGGACTTTGCCTGTGTAATCGACGGTGATGTTCTCTTTGCGCATCGCTTGTTTGTCGAAGAGAGCGACGAGGATGATGCGCTTGGGCTTGTAATGAGTGTTCAGATATTGAATGAGGAACTTCATGGAAAGCCCGGTGTCGATGACGTCTTCCACGATGACCAGGGTTCTGCCATTAGGAGAGTAGGTAAGGTCTTTCACCAAGTGGACGGTTCCTGTAGATTGGGTGCCTTCATAAGAAGAGGTCTCAACGAAGTCGATGTTGATTTTCCTTTTGACGTTAGGAATGAGGGAATAGAAGAAGTTTAGCGCCCCTTTCATGACACCGACGAAAAGGGGGATTTTCTCCTCGTGAGCTAACTCCTGGGTCAATTGATTGCCCAAACGAGCGCAGGTGGCTTGGATTTCTTCTTGCGACATCACCAATTCTTTCATAGGTGGTTCTCCTCCGGTGAACGGAACTATATTTGCCTATCGTACCAACTAGGGAAGGCGAGGGCAATTGCAAAAAAAGAAGTTCGTCAAAGAAAGCGCTATGATTTTATCTTTTCAATGAACGTGTATATTCTATAAAGAAATAAAGAAGGGGCTTTTCCCAGAGGAGAAACAATGAAACTCGACAATATCCGCTTAGGCCTAACCTATGATGATTTGCTCTTAATCCCGCAGAAATCCGAAGTCGTTCCCGCTGAAGTAGAATTGGGCGCTTGGCTAACCAAGAAAATCCATCTCAATGTCCCCATTGTTTCAGCCGCCATGGATACCGTTACTGAGCACGCTTTGGCGATTGCTCTTTCCCGCGTCGGCGGCATCGGCATGATTCATAAAAACATGTCTATTGAAGCCCAAGCTCATGAAGTTGCCTTGGTCAAGGCGGCGGAGATCGGCGATGACCCGAACGCAGTCGTGGACGAAAAAGGCCGTCTCCTTTGCGGGGCTGCGGTTGGCGTGGGCGCCAACACGATGGAGCGCGTCGCTGCTCTTCTTAAAGAAGGCGCGGATGTCATCACCGTCGATTCGGCCCATGGCCATTCCGCGAATATCCTTCACGTTGTGAAACAACTCCGCGACACTTATCCCGAACTCCAGATCGTCGCTGGCAACATCGTCACCAAGGAAGCCGCCGAAGATTTGATCAAAGCGGGCGCTAATACCGTAAAAGTCGGCATTGGTCCTGGTTCTATTTGCACTACTCGCGTCGTTTCTGGCGTTGGTATGCCTCAGGCTAGCGCAGTGGACGAAGTTGCGACTTACTGCAAAGACAAGGGCGTCTGCGTCATTGCCGATGGCGGGCTTAAATATTCTGGCGACATTGTGAAGGCTCTCGCTCTTGGCGCAGATACCGTCATGCTCGGTTCCTTGCTCGCCGGATGCGAGGAGGCTCCTGGAGAAGTCGTTGAAATCAATGGCAAAAAAGTGAAATCCTACGTCGGCATGGGCTCCCTTGCCGCGATGAAGCGCGGCTCTGCCGATCGTTATTTCCAGAAATCCACGACCGCGGTTGAAAAACTCGTTCCGGAAGGAGTGGAAGCAAGAGTCGCTTGCTCTGGCACGGTCGCTTCTACCATCTATCAGCTTTGCGGTGGTCTAAGAAGTGGGATGGGCTATTGTGGCGCGAAAGACCTCATGAAGCTTCGCGAGAACGCTCATTTCGTTCAGATAACCAACGCCGGCCTCAAAGAATCCCATCCTCATGACGTGAGCATCGCCGTCGCGGCTCCTAACTACACCCACGGGTGCTAAGAATGAAAAAGGTTGTCTTGATCAACGGCTCAAGCCATGAGCATGGCTGCACCTACCGCGCGCTTTTGGAAGTTCATAACCAGCTCGAGGTCAATGACATTGAGTCCGATATCGTTTTCCTTGGCAATAAGGCGATGCCTGATTGCATGGGCTGTGGCTTTTGCTATAAGCACCATCGCTGCGTGATGGATGACCTCGTCAACGGGATTGGCGAAAAGATGGGGGAGGTGTATGGAGGAATCGTTGCTGGAAGCCCTGTTTACTACTCTGGGGCGACTGGCAGGGTCACCTCTTTCCTCGACCGTCTGTTCTATAGCCACGGACGTCATATGAGGGGGTTAGTCGGAGCTAGCGTCGTCTCCTGTAGAAGAGGAGGCAACTCCGCGACCTTTGAGCGGCTCAATCAGTATTATCTCATCAATGATATCATAGTGCCCGGTTCCCAATATTGGAACATGATCCATGGCTTCACTTATGAAGACGCGGACAAAGACCTCGAGGGTCTTCAGACGATGAGACGTCTTGCGGATAACATCGCTTACGTGATGAAACTGCAAGAACTCGGCGAGGCGAATGGAATCTCTTTCCCGAGCCGCGAAGAGAAACATCAGATGACCAACTTCATGGATGGGAAATGATTTCCCATTTCATGGCGATTTGTTGCAAAAACTAAAACCTTGCAAAACCCATTTATTTAAGGAAAATGCAAGGTTTTTTGTTTGAGGGATTTTGCTGCTTCAATCATAGTTTTGTCTCCCGTGAGACCCTTAAAAAGGCAACTTTCACCCAATTGAAAATTGGAAAACCACTTAAAAGCACGCCTAAAAACATTGGAAAACAATTATTTCCGATGTTGATATTTATTGGAAAACAAATGTTTTCTGACTAGAATTTGATTGGAAAAACACTAAAAGAAAGGATTTTGCCTATGCTAAGAAGAAAAATTGAGCCGACGTTAAACGCTTATTACGATGATCCAGATGCAAAAATACTTGTCATTGATGGAGCAAGGCAAACCGGCAAGAGCTATATAATCCGTGAGACTGCCTCCAAAAGGTTTCCAAACTACATCGAAATAGATTTGCGCGCCGACTTCGAAGGCGAGCAAATGTTTTTAGAAGTAAACACCACAAAAGCTTTCTACCTTTTAATTAGCTCTTTGTATGGGAACAAACTCGACACGGCGGAAAACACAATCATATTCCTGGACGAGATTGCCTATTATCCTAACTTACTTTCAATGGCAAAGGATTTAAAAAAGGAGAACCGTTTCCGTTACGTCTTCAGTGGGTCGCTTCTTGGGGTGACCCTTAAGCACGCCTTTATCCCCATGGGGTCAATTCATGAGGTTAAGATGTACCCACTGGATTTTGAGGAATTCTTGTGGGCCAATAACGTTGGGCAAGAAACCATAGATTATTTGAAGGACTGCTTCGAGAAAAGGAAAGCCGTGGATGATTCTGTCCATAAGGTGACGCTTTCGTTTTTTAAGGATTACCTCATTGCTGGCGGCTTGCCCGACGCCGTTAATGAATATGTCATTAACAGGAACGTGGCAAGAACACGCGCTGTACAAAGCGAAACCTTCTCTTATTACAAAGACGATTGTTCGAAATACGATCTCGAGCATAAGCTCAAAATTGTAAGAATATACGAAATGATCCTTTCTAATATGGAGAATAAGGTAAAAAGGATTCAGTTCAAACAAATAGAAAACAAAGTGAACTCAAATTTGGAAAAGTACGAAGACGAGTTCGATTATCTGATGGCTGCAGGAGTGGCGCTTGGAACCAAAGCCGTGGCTAATCCATGTTTCCCTTTGGACGAATCAATGACCAAGAACCTAATAAAGCTTTACTATAACGACGTTGGTATTCTGACGAATTTGCTCTACAGGCATAACATCAAAGCGATTCTTGACTTGGACTCTGGGGTTAATTTGGGCTCCGTTTATGAGGCTGTTTGCGCCCAAGAATTAATGGCGCATGGGCACTCTCTTTTTTACTTCGATAATAAAAAGACAGGCGAGGTGGATTTCCTAATCAATGATTATGATGCTTTGTCTCCTTTGCCGATCGAGATTAAATCCGGGAAGAACCAAACCAATTTCAGGGCCATTCCGAAACTTGTGAATCCCGAAGGGAACTATAAGCTTCCCTACGGGTATGTTTTTGGCAATCAAAACAAAGCCGAAACGAAAAACGGCTTAGTTACTTTGCCGATTTACATGATCATGTTCCTTTGAGGGGCCTCCTCTTTTTAAAAAGCGACATAAAAGAAGCCTGCCCAAGGGTTGGAGATTTTCAAACGAACATCTGAGCTATCTGCCCAATTAAGCCGTTTTCGTGGAATCCATTTTGATTTCGCCTGCTTTTGTAAGGGCGATTTTGGTGATGAATGGGCCCGTAAGCTCGTAGATTAAAGTGCTTGTGAGAACCACGGCGACAATCATGGCCCCGATGGATTGGATTTCAGGGTTCGAGGACTCCCCGAATAAAGTGGAAGCGGTGGTGGCTAAGCCAATCGCGACGCCTGCCTGGGGGACAAGGGTAAACCCTAGATATTTCTTAACCGTTGGCTCGGCATGGGTGATTGTGGCGCCCGTGAAAGCCCCAAGCCATTTGCCGATGACGCGGCAAAGAAGGTAAACGATTGCAACGATGAGGACCATGATGCCCTTTGAGAAGACGGTGAGATCAAGCGAAGCACCAGAGATCATGAAGAAGAGCATGTAAATCGGGGAAGTGAAACGATCCATAAAGTCGAAAACCTTCCCGGATTCTTGCCCCATGTTGCAATAGATGGCCCCTGCCATCATGCACATCAGAAGCGAGGAAAGCTCAAAACTCCCGCATTGAGGGAGACGGAAGAGATTGTAGAGGCCAACGCTGGCGAAGATGGTGAAAATGGCCCAGGTGACGCGATTTGCCCTCGATTTGAAGTAACGTGTTGCAAAGCTCATGATTAAGCCCAAAACGGCGCCGACGCCAAGCGAGACGACGATTTCGATCAAGGGTTTGCCAAGCATCTCATAAAGATCGAAATCCCCGCCGGTTGCTAAGGTTCGGGCAATTTGGAAAAGGATGGCGAAGAAAATAAGGGCGGTCGCATCATCCAAAGCAACGACAGGAAGCAAAGTGCTCACGACCGGACCTTTGGCTTTGTACTGCTTAACGACCATCAAGGTCGCGGCAGGAGCGGTGGCCGCGGCAATCGCGCCAAGAGTCAAGACAAGAGGCATATCGACTTGCTCCGGGGCAATGAAATGGACGACGAGCAAGCCAAGGATGACAACGATGGAAGCTAGCCCTGACTCCAAGACGGTGATCCAAAGAACGCGCTTGCCAACGGACTTGATCGCGCTGAGCTTGAAGGACGAGCCAATAGAGAAAGCGATGAAACCAAGGGCAATCGAGGAGACCCAGCTTAGATAATCCGGCCCATCGGTTTTGCCGTGAATATACGTGTATAGCGGATTGAGGGAAGGGTTTGCAATGTCGGCGAAAGAACGGACTTGGCTCCAGTCGACGAAAGCGAGGCCGAAGACGAAAGGCCCCATCAAGATGCCCGCGATGATATAACCCGTGACGTTAGGAAGGCGAAAAACCTTCATTAAGCGGGTGGAAAGAAGCCCCATTAAAAGGAGGCAAGCCACATAAAGGGTGACCGAAAAGAAATCGATGGGCATAAAACTTAGAACGAACCTTCGTAATCTTTGATATCGCGGGAGAACATGCCTCCCCGGATACCTTCAAAATAGTTAGTGTGGTCGCGGATGAGCTGCTTAAGCTCGTCTAGCCTTTCTTCATCGACCACGAAGAGGGCAAGCATCGCTTCGCCGTGGCTATGCAGCCTTTCGTAGGCCGCAAGAGAGAAGAAGTGAGTGTCTTCCGGCTGATTTTCGTCCATTGCGTGGCGGAGAGAGGTGGTGTGCATCAGCGTCCCATTGAATCCTTCTTTGCGAATGGAATCGAAAACATTGAGGGCGGCGGTGCCGTTTTCGAGGATTAGATAGAGTGCTTTTTTCATTTTCTATCCTTCTTTCGCCCCCATTTTAGGCGCATGTGCGCGAGAAGGTTAATAAAACAAAAAGAAAGCCCTCTCAAATTGCGCTAAGATAACGCTCATGGGAAAGCTTATTTTGCTTCGACACGGACAATCGCAGTTCAATCTCGAGAACCGTTTCACGGGGTGGACGGAAGTGCCTTTGACGGAAATGGGAAAAGAAGAGGCAAGACATGCTGGAGCATTAGCGAAGAAAGCCGGATTGAGGGTTGATATTTGTTTTTGCTCGCTCCTTTCCCGCACCAAAGTCAGCGCGGATTTGTTCTTGGAGGAACTCGGTGCTGACGCTAAGCCCATCATGGATTGGCGGCTTAATGAGCGCCACTATGGTGACCTGCAAGGAAAAAGCAGAGCGGAATGCGCCTCACTTTATGGCAAGGATCGGGTCGAACAATGGCGAAGGGGCTATTTCGATGTGCCTCCCCTTTTGAAAGAGGAAGATCCTAGATACCCCCTCAACGATCCTTATTTTCAAAATTTCGTCCAGCAAGGGATGCTTCGAAAAGAAGATTGCCCACTTGGAGAATCCCTTGAAATGACCGTCACTAGAATTGCGCCGTTTTTGCGGGAAAAAATCTTTCCAGAACTTCTAAAAGACCGCAATATCCTGATATCAGCTCACGGCAATTCGATTCGGGGCATTCGCAAAATCCTTGCAAAAATATCTAATGAAGCAATTTTTGCGTTAGAAATACCTTTTGGAACCCCTTACGTGTTTGAGTTTTCTAGGGATATTGCGGTTATAAAGGAAGGGCCTCTTGAGGATTCCTTTCCTTCCTTAGGAGGAAAATGAGGTCTATACTACTGAGGCAATGCAAGATTCATATCCCATCGAAGAGCCAAAAGAAAAAAAGAAAAAGGGCATCGTCCGCTATGTCATCTATCTTTCCATTGTTTTAATCGCAACCGGGCTTTCGCTCGCCTTTTCCCTATGGGATCAATTCGACCAAGTCGTAGAGTGCTTCAAGAATTCCTTTAGCACGGTGAATGGCTGGGTTTATATGCTTATCATTGCGGGTTGCGTCACTCTTTCCTATCTCGTGGACGCCTTAATCATTTTGGTGTTCTGCCGTCTTTACACAAGAAATTACAAATACCATCAGGCTTTTGCAACTTCCCTGATTGGACAATTTTATAGCGATGTGACACCGGGCTCTAGCGGTGGCCAAGTCATGCAGGCCTATAC
>CAVKPZ010000069.1:0-11030 GCA_963658395.1 Lachnospiraceae bacterium
TCTTGCTTGATGTAAATCGTTCCTATAAAGATTACGGAACCCTCATCGAGAGCGATTTAAATGAGGCCGAATACGCTTTCCTTGGCGATACCTCGCTTGCGGAAAACCATTCCATCGCGATATCCATCGACAAGACATCGAACGTCTATACCGACCCCAAATTCAATGTGACGATTCGCGATGAAAGCGGAAACGACGTGACCCATAACTACGCTATTCAGCGCAGCGCGGACAGCAGCTGCCACTTCTTTAAGTCGCAGATCACCCTAAGCAGCTACGAAGACGTGAGCTTTGATTATGACGGGAGCATGCACCAGATTAGCCCGACGGTCTCCGGGCTAAGGGACGGGGATGAGGCAGAATGGGAGAAAGGGTATGGCCCTAGCGACTATCAAGAGTTCCTCGCGGGAAGCTACAATTTCGAATTGAGAATCGGCAAAATCGTTAATGTCTCCACCGGAGAAGACGTGAGCAGGCATTATCTTTACGAATCCTCCTATCTGGCGCGCATGACCATCAACAAAGCCCCTATGGTCACCGCGACCTTGATCACCTCACGGGATTATGACGGCACCGAATACGGAGATATCCCCTGGACGGAAGGGACGGATTATACCTTCGAAGGGCTGAAGCCCACCGACAAGGGAAGCGTCGCTTTGAACGAATGCCCTTTCTTGAACAAAGGGACGACCGACTTTGATGTGACGATCCTAAACGAGACGTACAACGTCAACGTCAATGACTGCTATGAGGGGATTACGAAGCTCAACGCGAACAACATCGCCTGGGAGAAAGGAGCCCTCACCGTCGAGGCCAAGCCTGAGCTTAACCCCGATGTCGTCTATGATGGCAGCGCGCCCTCTGCTGCGGTGAGCGTTGAGGGGCTAGCAAGCAAAGACGTCATCGTTTTCACTTGCAACGGAACGCTCTCCTCATCGACGGGAGATGGCAAGGCTTATTTTAGCGTTGACGAAACCGAAGCCGGCACGTATCCCTTAGACGTAGAAATTACTAAAGTCGCCCATTCTAACAGCCAGAACGACGCGAGCGCTTATTACTCCTCTATCAAGGCCGTAGACGGAAGTCTCACCATCACTAAGCGTCCTTTGAAGCTTCAAATCTATGAGCACGGGAGCGCTTCGAGCTACGACCTTTACGGGAACGGCATCTGCTACGCCGCTATCGGGGGCACTTCCTTGGCCCCCAAGCAAAAACTCATGTTCACTTATGAGCTCTCGGAGGAAGGAAAAGTCACATATGTGCCTCATATCTATGATTCTTATAGCAGGGAGGTCACCTCGAATTACGCGATCGTCCTCGATGGCTCGAACGTCTTCGACCGCATTCCTTTGACGGTTGGCTATTCCGACGAAACAATTGTTTATGACGGGAAGGAGCACTGTCTTTCGCCTTATGTCTCCGGGGTGCCCGGCAATTGCTCCCTAAGTAGCGAAACGCTCGGCCTCCAGTCGAATCCAAGGGACCATAAACTCCTTTACGCGGGAGATAGCTATACCTACGCCCCGGAGGTTCTCTATATCAAGGACGCTGAGGGCTATGACGAGACCAACCTCTATGATGTCTCTTGCCTCTCTGGGACCCTAAGCATAGCGAAGCGGCCCATCCACATCGCGATTGATGGCTCAAAGGTCTATAACGGCTCGCTTTTCTCTTCCTCTTCCTTGACGCAAAAGGAATACTCCGTTACGGATTCTTCCTTCGATTGCGGCCTTGCCTCTACGGATGAGCTCACCATCACCCCGATTGACGATGGGACGGGGTCAATCATCGGGGCGGCAGAGGCAAGCGACTTCGATGTCGAAATCACCTGCGGCGCGGAGGACCGGACCGCGAACTACGATATCTCTCTCTCCGTCAGCTATACCTTTAAAAAGGCCGACGTGACAATCAAAGAGGACGGAGGCAAGGTCACTTATGACACCGAGGAGCACGAAGGTGGCGTGAGTGCCTCTGGGGTAGGAGGCGACCTCGCCAAGGCGACTAGCGATGGGCAAAAGCAGACGGAAGCCGGCACTTACGCTTATACGATCACCGTCTCCACTTTGACTTCTCCAGACGGCGAAGACCGCACGGCTTATTACAACGTCCCCTCTTCCAAGGAGGCGAGCTTTACCATCGACAAGAAGGCCGCCTCGATTAAGTTCCCTGGATACACTGTGTCGACCCGCGCAAATGGCACTCCGAAAGATCTGAACGCCGAATTCAAGAATTTCTCGCAGAGCATCAAAGTGAGCGGTTTGCCCGATGGGTTTGAGGTCATCGATTATGTCTTCAAAGAAGGGCCCAAGACGGCTGGAACTTTCCAATTCGGGGATTACCTTTCCTCTTACAAAATCGTCAACGCGCAAGGCGAAGACAAGACCGCGAACTTCAATGTTTCAATCACGGGCAGCTTCGTCGTTAAAGAGAAGCTCGAATTCAGTGTCGTCTGCAGAAGCATAAGCAAGACCTACGACGGCAAGGCTTTTGACTTCAATAAGAACTATTACACATACTCCGTGACCCCAAGCGGCGAGAAAAATAGCTTCAAGCTTGCTCATCTCGAGGAATCGGTGAAGATGCCTTCTGATATTAACGCCGGTTCCTATTCGGTATCGATTTTATCCTCATACTTCTACGTTCTTGACTCAGACGGGAATAAAGTGGCGGAGACGGAGTACGAGATCAAAGTTAAGAATGAATTAAAACTGACGATCAACAAATGCGCGATCACCTTTGCCACGCCGAACCTCACCGGCTATTGGAATGGGCAGGACACGGTTCAAATCTCTCCCGGGGAAGCGACGTTCGCAGGCGGTTCCACGAAAGTCACAAGAGTGGGAAAGAACCAGTTTAGCTGCAATAACGGGGACATCATCACCTTGATCCCTCCTGTTGAGCATTGGGAATTCAATGGTGTGACTTCCCAAGACGATTCTCCCACCAATGGCTCAAGCGCCAACCCTTGGACCTATAAAGTCACTCGCAACGGCATCGACGTGACCTCCAACTACGATATCTCTTTCGAATATGGCAGCATAAACGTTTATTTCTGGTCTTATTGAAAGTGATATAATCCGAAGAAAGAAAGGGCAGTTATGAAAATCAAAAGAATTCTTCTTCTTGCTTCCTCGACCTTGCTCGCCTCTTGCGCGAACCCCGCGCAAGGCACATCCCAAGCGAACGTGAGCGGCTTAAAAGAGGCTGCGAAAGCCGAAGCCAGCAAATCCAGCGTGCGCTATGGCCTTTCTGGCGACATCTCCGTCAAAGGGACATATGACGATCAATCCATTCTTGATTTGGAGGCAAAGAACCTCGATTTAGAAGCGAACATCAAGAATCTCAACGGCGGCATCCTCAAAGCAAAGACCGGCGATTACAAAAACGCGGAGATCTACGTCGATGGCTCCGTTGGGAAAACGGATTTCAAATCCTATCAGTATGCGGAAAATGAGGATAATGGGACTCTCCTTGCATCCTTTACCACCTACGCAGGCAACGCGAACGGCTATTTGAAGAAAGGCGACCTTTATGCCGACATGTCGAAGCTTAATCTCTCAGATGCCCTTTGGAACGGCCAAAGCGGGGAAAACGCCCCTTCCAAGGTTCTCTTGGAGAATGTGCTGAGCAAGTTCTCCTTCGAAGGCATTGGCTTCGCTGGGTTCAGCTTTTCCCAAAGCGACATCGAGACTTACGTCCTTAAATACTGCGAATTCGCGAATTCCGGAAACGCCGAGATCGCGACCTTGAAACTCAGCAAGGATGACATCCATGGCGTTTACACGAGCGTCAATCTCGCGTCTTGGGTGAGCAACGTCATGCCAAGCGTCCCCTCAAGCGAGCAGGACACGGCCCTTATCGCCGCGAAGAACCGCTTCAACGCCGAGATCGCTTCGATCGTGCCTACCTTCGATTTGGAAATGGTCTTCACTTACGACTCGACTGGGCTTTATAGCGCCAATATCGACCTCACCGCCAAAATCTCACCGAACGGAGCGAAGGCCGATGAGGACAAGAAGTACGTTTACGACTACGACATCGATGTTTCGCTGAAATCTCGCAGCAACGTTTCCTTCCCTGATCTTGATTGGGGCAGCTACGTCAAAGTCAATTACTGAACGAATCAAACTTTAAAGATTGGCCTGGCTTCCGCCGGGCCTTTTCAAATGATTTGAAAAGCCGATCTTGCGACCGGCTTAAGCGTTATTTCTCTTTCGCTTCCTTGTCTTGCTCAGAGGAATCTTTGGATTCTGCGTGGTTTCCCGTTTCCTTTGTTTCGACTTCCGTGGGCTTAAGGGAGGTCGCGGATTGACGCCGCTCGTATTCGTCGAAGGAAGTGATGGTGGCGGCCTCTCTTCTTGCTTTGCCAATCGTGGAGAAATCAAGGATCGTCTCTTCAGATAGCCCATGAGGCGTTTCCTGCGTGGGCGCGGCCTCTTCGCCAGGAAGGTGACCGTTCTCCTCGATGTAGAATCCCGCGACGCTGGAATCGGGGTTGTCCTTGATGTATTGCTCCTCTTCCTCAACGTCTTTGAACCAGTTGCTTTCCTTGGCGTTGATGACGAGGGTTCTGGCAATCTTATCATGCAGCGAGGTGTGGTTCTTCGAAAGAATCAAGGCGAGGTAATCCGCGAGCAGAAGGATGGACATCCCCATGATGCCGAGGATGGTGTTCGGGATGAGCAAGAGCTCCCACACGATCGTCAAAACCGCGTAATGGAGGACGATGTTCAGTTTTCTCGCCTTATAGCCATCGCTCCCGATGACCGCGGTCTTCGCGACGAGCTTCCCAAGCGTCCTGCCATCTTTTGTGCAGATAGGAATCAAGAAGAAGAAAATCAGCGGGGAGAGGATGAAACTAGGGAGGTAGGCGATATAGCGCTTCAGCCCGATCGAGCTTTGGAGTTCCGTGAAATGAGGCTGGGAGGTGAAGTGGGTGACCGCCTGATAATAGGCCCCTGAGCGGTCCTCGCTATTCGCGAAGAAGGTCTTTAGCTTTGTCAGCGTTAAAGGATCGGTATTGTTGTACTTTTCGTCGAGCTTCACGTCGTAAGGGTCTTCTGTCGATTCGTCGAGGATGAAGTAGGGGTCACTGTTTTCGCTAGCCTGCGTTCCATCCTCATTCAGGAGGTAGACGTTTTTGAGAACGAAGAGATTGACGCTGTTTGTGCTGTATTCGCCGCCGGCGTCTTTGCTTACCCCGTCTTTCTCGTAGAATAAGGCTCCGTTATCCCCTGGGATGAAGACGGTGTAATAATGGAGGACGGCTTCTTGATAGTGCTGCCAGCCTGGCTTCCCGTCTTGAACGGTCTCGTCGTAGGTGAGCAAAGTGCCTGAGCTATCCCCTTTGGTGAGGCCGGAGTCTTTCATGAAGGCGATGTATTCGTCGTAGGTCGCCTGGTAGTTCTGCGCGGGCAAGAGAACGGTGTTCCCGAAAGCGTAATAAAGAACGAAGATCATCGCGATGGTGCTCGCGGCGTCAAGAAGGTAAGCGATGGTTGTTTTGCCATAGCTTGCAGGGTGGACGTAACTGGGGATTCTGGATTTCATGGCCACCATAATAAAACAAGAGGGGAGTTTTGGGTAGGAAAATTAAATTGCTCCGTCTGCGCGTGAAAATTTTGCAATTTCCTGTGCGGCAAACCACCTTTCTTCCCAAGAAAAAAGCCCCTGTTTCCAGAGGCCTATAAGGATCGTGGATTCAGCAGGCTTTGTTGATGGATTCGAAGAGTTCCATCTTCTCTTTGACCGTGGCTTTGATGGCTTCGAAGCCAGGCTTCAAGAGCTTGCGGGGATCGTAGCCTTTGGCAGTGTTCTCCGCGGTGGGGTCAGCCTTGCCGGCTTTGCAGTAAGCGATGGTGGCTTCCGCGAAGGCGAGCTGGCACTCGGTGTTGACGTTGATCTTGCTCATGCCTCCCGCGATGGCTTTCTTGATCATCTCTTTCGGGATGCCAGTGCCGCCATGGAGGACGAGGGGGACGTCTCCGGTGACTTCGTCGATCTTCGCAAGAGCGTCGAAGTGGAGTCCAGTCCAGTTGCTAGGATAGATGCCGTGGATGTTGCCGATGCCGGCGGCGAGGAAATCGATGCCGGTTTTGATCATGGCGCTCGCCTCTTTGGGGTCGGCGACTTCGCCTTGCCCGGTGACGCCGTCTTCGGTGCCGCCGATCGAGCCGATCTCAGCTTCGAAGCTGAGGCCTTTGTCGTGGGCGAGTTTGACGAGCTCGGTGGTCTTCTTGATGTTCTCGTCGAAGGGGAGCGAGCTGCCGTCGAACATGACGGAGGTGAAGCCCGCCTCGATGCAGGCCCTCACGCCCGCCTCGGTGCCGTGATCCAAATGGAGGGCGACGGGGACGGTGATGCCAAGCGACTCATCGAGCGCTTTCACCATGGCGACGACCACTTTGAAGCCGCCCATGTATTTGCCCGCGCCTTCGCTAACGCCGAGGATGACCGGCGAGTTATTTTCCTGCGCGGTAAGAAGAATGGCTTTGGTCCATTCGAGGTTGTTGATATTGAAATGCCCGACGGCATAGTGGCCTTCGTGGGCTTCTTTCAACATTCTTGTTGCATTCACTAACATGTTGAAACTTTCCTCCTGTTGTGAGCGTGGATATTATGGTTCGTTCCCGCCTTCGTTTCAATTTAAAAGGCCAAGAAAGAGGAACGTTTTTAGATTTTGATGCCTCTGGCTTCGATTTGACTTTGGTAGGTGTTGATCTGGCCGTCCAAAGAGAGGTCTTTGAATTGATCCATATACAAGGAATAATAGGCGCCTTTCTTTTCCATAAGCTCCTTATGGCTTCCCTGCTCCTTGATCTGCCCTTTGTCTAAGACGATGATGGAATCGCAGTCGACGATCGTGGAGAGGCGGTGGGCGATCAAGATGGAGGTCCTGCCTTTTAAGAGGCGGAGGAGGGCGCTTTGGACTTCTTTCTCGGTCTGGGTGTCGATGGAGGAAGTTGCCTCGTCCAAAATGAGGATCTCGGGGTCCCTGACGAGGGCGCGAGCAAAGCTTACGAGCTGTTTTTGCCCTTGGCTGAGCATATCTCCGCCTCCGTCTAGAACGGTGTCGTAACCATGCTTCTGAGAGCGGATGAAGGAGTCGATTCCGACGACTTTTGCGGCGTTTTCGATTTGCTCCATGGTTGCTTTGGGCGAGCCATAGGCGATGTTGTCTTTGAAGGAAGCGCTGAAGACGAAGGGGGTTTGCTGGACGTAGCCGATCTTGGAACGGAGATAGCCCATCGTGAATTCGCGGTAGTCCTTGCCGCTGACGAGGATGGAGCCGGAGGTGGGCTCGTAGAATCTGCAAAGGAGATTTACCAAGGTGCTTTTCCCGCTGCCTGTCTCACCCACAATCGCCAAGGATTTTCCTTCTTTGATCGTGAGATTCAAACCATGGAGAACCTCGGGGCCGGTCTTGTAGGAGAAATGGATGTCTTTGTAGACGATGTCGCCTTTGATGGATTCGTAGTTCTCTTCCTTTGGATCGAGAAGCTCGCCGTATTTTTCAATCGCCTCTTTGGAATCGACGATGTCGCTTTTGCTTTCAAGAAGCTGAATGATTTTCTCCGCCCCGGCTTGGGTCGCCATGAATTCGGAGAAGGTGCTCGATAAGCCCTGCAACGGGGAGTAGATATCCTGGGTAAAGCCGATGAAGAGGACGATCGTCGCGGTCAAAGTGGCCTCCTCTAACCCGATGAAAGAGGAGAAATAGAATCCGGCGACCAGAAGAAGAGCGATCATGATCGAGGAGCACATCGAAACGATTGGCTCGAAGAAGGCGTTGATTTTCTCGGCTTTCAGACGCTTTGCCCTGATTTTCTCCAAAATGTCCCCAGCCTCTTTCTCGACTTGGCTCTCCATGGCCAAAGTCTTGATGGTCTTCGCCCCGGAGATGCCTTCGCTTAGCCATCCCACGAAGGCGCTGTATTCGTGCCTTGCCTCGCGATGCGCCGCCAAAAGCTTCTTCTCGATGATGGGAATGAAAATCGCCATCAAAGGAACCGAAAGCGAGACCAAGATCGACAGTTTCCAATTGATGGAATACATGGTCACCAAGGCGAAGACGAGGTCAAAGAGGCTCCAGAGAATGTTGGAGAGGTTCCAGGAGAGGATGTCGCCGATTGAAGAGGTGTCGTTCTGCATCCTGGCGATAAGCCAGCCGGAGGAAGTGGTGTCGAAATAGGAGAAGGGGAGTTCCTGGACTTTGCGGAAGGTATCCCTCCGCAAGCAGGTGACGATATCTAAAGAAAGGAGGTTAATCAAATAAAAGCTTAGGAAAATCGCGATGCTTCTAGCGACAATCATGCCAAGCTGAAGGAATAAGAACCCCCAATAGGTGAGTTTGACTCGGATGCCGAAGATGAGCGTGGCCTCCAGAATCAGCTCATTGAAATCGACGATGGCCCCGGAATAGTCCCTCGCCGCTTGAATCGCTGCGGCGTTCATCGTCGGGACGAAGCTCGAGTCGTAGAAAGTCACGATCAAAGTCAGGAAAAGAAGGAAGATGACGAGGGGCCATCTTCTGAAAGCGTATTTCCCAATCTTCAGCCAGACGGAAAGGTTCAGCTTGTCGGGCAATTTTTCTTCTTGGAATCCGCTGCTCATAAAGCCTCCTTCCCTTGCAATGAGGTCTGAATGTCGTTGATGCGCGCATAGATGCCCGCTTGCTTGATGAGGTCCTGATGGGTGCCCGCCTCGACGATTTTCCCTTCGTCGAGGACCAAGATGAGGTCTGCGTCTTTCGCCGTGGCGACGCGGTGGGTAATCAAAAGGACGGTCTGGGAGGCGTCTAGGTTTTTGAGCCTTGTTCGAATTGAGAGGTCGGTCGCCATGTCGACCGCGGACAAAGAATCATCGAAGATGAGCACGGGGGCGCCGGAAAGAACGGTGCGCGCGATGGCAACCCTTTGCTTTTGGCCGCCGGAAAGCGTCACGCCTTTCTCACCGACCGGGGTGTCGTAGCCTTCTTGGAAACGATTGATGGCTTCGTCGACGGAAGCGATGTAGGCGGCGCGCTTGATTTCCTCTCTGGTGGCGGTGCTTCTGCTCGCGGAGATGTTGTCCGCGATGGATTTGGAAAAGAGGAAGGGGTCTTGCAAAACGGGGACGATCTGCGTGCGCAGATAATGCTTCTGGATGTCCTTGATGTCTACTCCGTCGATTTTGATTTGGCCCTCGGTCGCATCGTATAAGCGGGTAAGGAGCAAGGAAAGCGTGCTTTTCCCTGAACCCGTCTTTCCCATGATAGCGACGCTTTGGCCGGGTTTGACCGAGAAACTAACCCCTTTAAGGACTTTGTCTTCCGGGGCGTCGAAATAGGCGAAGACGACGTTGTTGAATTCAATGGCCCCTTTGATTTTCGGCGTGAGGCCATTTAAGGTATCCTCTTCTTTCTCGCCCATAATCGATTCGCTGCGGTCGTTGCTCGCGATGGCTTGGCCCAGGTTCGATAAGGAGGTGGCCATGCTGCGCATCGGCCAGACGATCATGTTGACGAAGGTGTAAGAGAGAACGACCGTCCCAGCGGTGATCTCCGCGGGATTTTTCGTCGCTAGATAAATCGCGTAGAGCAAAGCCAAGACGCGCGAAGCGAAGATGAAGACGTCGCTGCTTGCATAAAAGAAAGAGGAGAGTTTCTTCCAGGCAACGAACTTATGTTTGTAGTCATCGAGAGTCAGCTCGAATTGGGCGATTTCATAGCGTTCCTGGTTGAAGGCTTTCACGATGCGCGTGGCATAGAGGTTCTCGCTGATCTTCTCGGTGAGGCGCGCCTCGCTTTCATCGGTGACCGCGTAACGCTTCCTAACCCCTTTGATCATGAAAAAGGAATAGATGAACATGATGGGGAGCAAAGAAAGGGAGACCAGGGTCAGTTTCCAGGAGATGGAGCAAAGGATTGAGAAACAGAGAAGGCTGATGAAAACAACGTAGCTTGTCTGGGACATATCGTTCATGAAGAAGTTGCGGATGACGTCTGCGTCCCTGGTGCAGGATTGGATGAGATCGCCTTCTTTATGGGATTTGAAGTAGGGGTAAGGAAGCTTCTCTAGATGGGTGAACAAATCGTATTGGATGTTCTTTCGTATCTGTTCGAGGGCCTGCGCGCGGATGATCATCCTTAGGATGGAGGCAAGCGCGGTCAAAACGCCGGATGCGGATACGGCGATGATGAGAATATAAGGGCGTTCCTGCAAATAAGCCGCCCCCCTTCCGAAACTGATGAGGTCGACGACCCATTTCTCAATGAGTTCCGCTTTGTCTAGGCTTCCTTCCAAAGAGTCGACGAGGACTTTGGCAAGGAAGGTGGAAAATACCGAAAAGAAGACCATGACGAACTGCGAGACAAAGTTCATGGCATAGAGTCCGCGGCAGTTTCTGGTGTTTCTTTTTAGGGCGGCAAAAAGCTTCTTCATAAGAGACTGGGCCATTCTAAGCCCGGATTATTATTAGGCAACCGGAAAAGGGCTAGAAAAAGACGCAAAAGCCCGTTTTTTGATTAGGCTCTTTTCAGGGAAGCTTTTTAAGAAACTTGAAACCAACGGAAACGATGAAGCGGGAAAAGCAAGCAAACCTCCAAAAGGGTTTTGCGAAGGCTTTCATGTGGCGAGGCTAATCTATAAATGCTAGTTTCTTTCTTTTTGATAGATTGGGGCACGAGTTGAACGATTAGAGAGTTGCTTTGAAACAAGCGATGGCTAAAATTCCTTTTGCATGATTGAACCAAACGAATTCATCTTGCCATATGAAAGCTTTTCTTCCTTCCAAAATGAGGCATGGAAGCCAATTACGATTGCTTTGGTTCGCGACAAAGACGTCTCCTTTCTTTTCAGTTTTCACATCAATGAT
The DNA here is from genome assembly GCA_963658395.1 of Lachnospiraceae bacterium. Lineage (GTDB taxonomy): Bacteria > Bacillota_I > Bacilli_A > RFN20 > CAG-826 > Alloenteromonas. The sequence continues at coordinate 10,855 of CAVKPZ010000069.1, forward strand.
AATTTTGAGGATTCCTACTTCTACACTAAGAAAATCTTGCTGTCTCTTCTTTGGATTATTGGCGGATGCAAGTTTCTTTTTCATTGCGATGCTTCTTACTTCCTTCGCTTCAAGGAACGCATTCAAAGCGATGCAGAGGTCCGGCTTTCTTTTGAAGCAATAGAAGGGATATATGG
>CAVKPZ010000070.1:0-10571 GCA_963658395.1 Lachnospiraceae bacterium
TCGAAAATCGGGGCGCTCAGAATCGTCTGATAGTACGTTTTATGAAAAGTTTAGGTTTTGTAATGGCTGCTTCTATTCTTTCGAGAGTAATTTGAAAACAAAAAGGCGGCTGATGCCGCCTTTTTCGTTGACGTTTAATTCGACTACTTATTCAAGCGCGAATATGAAGGGGTACACGTCTTGCCCTCCCTCGATTGGGAAGAAATCCATCAAGGGGTATTTGGCCTCGACGGCTTCCCCCACCGCTTCTTTCTGCTCAGGCGTGACGCCCTTCCCAAAGAAGACCGTGATGACTGAGCGGTCATCGATGTCTTCGACTTTGGAGATGGTCTCCATGAGGCAGGCGATCGGATCGGAGTTGTCGGAGACTAGGCTTCCGGAGAGGATGCCGATGTAATCCCCGCAGCTAACGGAGATGCCGTTATTGACGGAATCCCTCACCGCTGTGGAGACTTCTCCGGCGATTACGGATTCGATGGCCCCATTGATCGTCTCAACGGTCCCATCGAGGCTTTCGCTCTCGAAGTCGATAAGCTGAAGGGCGCTGTAGGCTTGAACGACCGATTTGGAGGATATGACCACAACATTCGCCTTTTTGTAGAGCGAGGCGGCTTGCTTCGCGGTCAAAATGACGTTTCCGTTGTTGGGGAAGACGATGATGTTTTCCGCGCAGGCGTCGTCGAAGGCTTTGATGAAGTCATCGGCGCTTGGGTTCATGCTCTGGCCGCCGCTGACGATGGCGTCCACCTTGAGCTCGCGGAAAAGCGCGGAAATCTCCGTGGAAGGAGAAACTGCGACGACGGCGTACTTTTTCTTCTTTTTCTCCTCAATCGGCATCTCCTTGAGGAGGATCTCGTTATGCTGAAGGTTCATATTCTCCATCTTGAAGGTGAGGAACTCGCCATATTTCTGAGCGTAACGAATGGGGAGAGAGGGGTCTTTGGTGTGCACGTGCACCTTGACGATGTTCCCATTCCTCAAGGCGACGATGGAATCGCCGAAGGTCTTGAAGTAATCGATCATCGCCTGAAGATCGAATTCTTTCGGCCCGTTCTTGCAGTTTTGGAGTTGTAGGATGAACTCGGTGCAATAGCCATAGGTAAGGACGCTGTCCTCGTTGAAGGCGCTTAGATCGGTGGCGCTTGCGCCATTGCTAGGCCCGTCAAAGGCGGAATCCTCCACCTCTTCGCCGTTGATCTCTTTGCTCATCCCGTCGATGACGGTGAGCAGCCCCGCTCCCCCGGAATCGATGACCCCGGCTTCCTTCAAGACGGGGAGCAAATCCGGGGTCTTTTTGAGGGCTTTGGCCATGGAGAAATGAAGCATTGAGAACAATTCCTCGATTGTGGCGAGTTTTTCGACTTTGTTTTCGACCGCATCGCTGCCTTCTCTAGCCACGGTGAGGATCGTCCCTTCCACCGGGGTGACCACCGCTTCGTAAGCGGTATTGGTCGCTTGCTGAAGGGCAATCGCGAATTGGGTTGGGTTGGCTTCTTTTAGCCCTTCGAGGCCTTTGGAAAGGCCGGCGAAGAACTGCGAAAGGATGACGCCGGAATTCCCTCTGGCGCTGAGGAGCATGCCGGAGGCGAGAGAGGCGGCTTTCGCGCTCACGGTGGCTTCCTTCTCTTTTTCCATGGCCTCAACCCCTCCTTTTAGGGTCGCGGTCATGTTGGTCCCTGTATCCCCATCGGGTACAGGGAAAACGTTCAGGTCGTTGATTTTCTGATAATTGGCTTTTAGATTCTTCAGACCATTGGAAACCATGGCCTGGAACAAGGCTGCGTCGATGCTGTTCATTGGGGAAAACCTCGAAACAGTTATTCCCCGCAGGCAGTGACAGCTTTACCAAAAACGTAGACAGCAACGGTGCCAGGGCCGGTGGAAGCACCGATGATGGGGCCGATGTTGCCGCGGTAGATCTTCGCGTTGGGAAGGCGGCGAAGCAAGGCCTCCTTGGTGATTTCGGCGGCTTCCGGGTTATCCGCATCGCTGATATAGAAGGTCTCGTTCTCCGGATCCTCGCAGGCGTCGACGGCCATGTCGGCGATGCGGCAAAGGGAGGCTTTCTTTCCTTTGGCTTTCTCGACGGCGAAATTATGGCCTTTGATGTCGCTAATGAGGATTGGCTTGACCCCGAAGAGGTTGCCGAAGAAGGCGGAGCTAGCAGTCACGCGCCCCGCTCTTTTGAGCGCGGTGAGGTTCTCGACGGTCGCGAACTGGTTGAACTTGAGAAGATTCTCTTTTAGCCAAGAGGCCACCTCATCGATGGTTTTGCCCTCTTCTCTCATCTTGCTTGCCTTGATAGCCATATCGGCTTGGGCATAGCCGGTGATGAGGGAATCGATGCAGACGATCTTGCGATCTCCGTATTTTTTAGAGAGCTCGGCACTCACTTTGACGGCGACGCCGAAAGAGGCGCTTAGGCCACTGGAGCAAGCGATATAGAGAATGTCCTGGCCCTTTTCTAGGCTTGGGACGAAGCGTTTGGTGACTTCCTGCTCGGTGATTTGCTGGGTGAAGATGCGCTTGCCGTCTCTCATGACCTGGTAGAAGTCATGATGGCTCATCCCCTGGTCATAATCCAAGGAAGCGTCCATCCTGTCCCCGTCTTCGACGGCGACGCCCATGCGAAGGTAGTCGACGTCATATTTGGTCCGAAGCTCGGCGGACATATCGCCGGTGCTGTCGATAAAAATGTCAAAATTGGTTTTCATTGTTATAATTCCTTTCGATACCAAAAAACCGCTGAGATCAGCGGTTGCGTTCGCTTTCCATTTGTTTCATTACGGCTCTTATCTGGGCTTCCGATGGCTTGCGCCCCATGGAGCGGAACATCGCCCGGATCATATTCTCGTTAATGGGAGGATTGTCTTTAAGCTGCTTCTTGAAAACGTAGCGGGCAATCAAAAAACCAGCGACGGCGCCTAGAATCAGCGCGCCGATGACAAGGCCAAACCAGCCCCCATCCCATCCGAATAGCGCGGGAAGGGTCATTCTTAGGCCCTCCCGTCGTATTTGCCAGTCGTGGTGTCGACGGAAATTTTATCGCCTTCGTTGATGAAGAGAGGGACGCGGATGGTGATGCCGGTCTCAAGCTCGGCGTCTTTGGAGCCGCCATTGCTCACGGTGTCGCCTCTCACCCCAGGTTCGGTCTTCGTGACAGTCAAGATGGCTTTCGCGGGCAGAGAAACGCCGAGGATCTCATCTTCGTAAGTGATGATGGTGACTTCGCTGTTGGGGGCGATGTATTTGATCTCGTTCTCAAGCACGGCGTGCGGGAGAGGGACCTGCTCATAGGTCTTGGGGTCCATGAAATTGTAGGCCTGGCCGTCGTCATAGAGGTAGTTCATCGTCTTTTTGTCGACGTGGATGTCCTCGACGCCATATCCGGAGTTGCGGGCGAGCTCGACGATCGCACCGGTCCTCATGTTCTTGACTTTAAGTTTCGCGACCATCTTCCTCATCGCGGTCTTGTTGAGGAGGATGTCGATGACCTGGTACATATTGCCTTCATCGATGAAGTAGTTGCCAGGACGGAGTTCTGTGACATTGATCATAAATTAAAATAATCTCCTTTAATGCCGGTTGAAATTATAGTCTTTTTGGACCCTCTAAAAAAGAAGGAGTTTCAATGGGGCAAAAAGGATATGCGGAGTCCCACTTTTTGGTCTTTCAACTCCTTCTCTTTCCATGGAAAAGCAGACATTAATCTCCTGCAAGAAAAGCGCGGCCATCGCGTTTTTCTTAGTTCAGGTAATCGCTCAGGCAGGCTCTCTCCTCCCCAATGGCCGTTTTGCCGCCGTGGCCGGGATAAACAAGTGTCTCTTCCGGCAGGGCAAAGATTTTATGGAGGCTGCTTTCCTTCTTTTTCGGGGCAGCGTGGGGCAAATCGTCCCTGCCGACGCCCAATTTGAACAAGGTGTCGCCGGAGAAGAGGATGCCCTCTTCTTTGAAATAAAGGCAGATCGAGCCTTTCGTGTGGAAAGGGGTGGCGAGAGTTTGGAATTTAAAACCGCCAATTTTCGTCTCATCTCCATCCTCTAAGAAGTAAGGGCTCACTTCCCTATTGAGCGAGAAGGGCTCGGCGAGATCGAAAGAGGCGTTCTTCTTGGGGTCGCTCAGGCAAGCGAAATCCTCCTCGGACATGAAAAGAGGGATGCTTTCCAGGCCCTTGATATCCTTGAGACCGTAGAAATGGTCGAAATGGCCGTGGGTGAGGACAAGGGCGAGGATCTTCCCTTGGTGATGCTTCTCCACGTAACGGTTCAAGACCCCGTTTTGGTTATAGCCTGGATCGATGAGAAGGCAACTCTCCCCTTCTTCCCCTAAGACGTAAGTGTTGGCGAAGGCGGGGTGATAATTGAGCTTAGCTACTTTCATACCGAATCAAAAAAATAAGGCCGCAGCCTTATTTCTTCTCCTTATGGTCGGTCATCTTGCGGCAATGTTCGCAATACTTCTTGATCTCCATCTTCTCAGGCTTGTTGCGTTTGTTCCTGGTCGTGATGTAGTTCTCGTTACCGCAGACGGTGCATTTCAGGATGACTTGATCGCGTTTGGACGCCATATTCGTTCACACTCCTTCGCTTACGCGGAAAGTATCCTATCACACCCTTTTCAAAAGTGCTACAACTTGCTTTAGAATAGTTTCGTTATGTTGAAAAGAAATGAAACGCGCCCGGTATATCTAGGGAAAACGCGCCTTGGCGGGCAGGAGAAAGTCCTGATTCAGTCGATGGCTTCCATCAAAACAAGCAAAGTGGAGGAAGTAAGCGAGCAGATCGCTCGCTGCGCTAAGCTAGGCTGCGACATCATGCGCCTCTCTTGCCTCGATATGGAGGACGCCAGAAGCTTCAAGGAGATCAAAAAGAGGGTGGGCATCCCCCTCGTCGCCGACATCCATTTCGATTACCGCTTCGCCCTTGAGGCCATCGAAGGGGGCGTGGACGCCGTGAGGATCAACCCTGGGAACATCGGGGACATTGCTCGCATTAGGCTCGTAGTCGATGCCTGCAAGAGGCATCATGTCCCCATCCGTATCGGGGTGAACTCGGGGTCCCTAGACAAAAGCATCTCTGCCGGAGAACCAAAAGTCCTTGGGAAGCACCTTGTTGAAAGCGCGAAAAAACATGTCAGCATCTTAAAAAGCCTCGATTTTCACGACATCGTGATCTCTTTGAAAGGCAGCTCTCCTTTGGAGACCATCGAAGCTTACAAAGAAGCCTCGCGCATCTTCCCTTACCCCTTGCACCTCGGGGTGACGGAGGCGGGCCCGAAAGACATCGGCCTCATTCGCAGCGCGGCCACCTTGTCCCCTTTGCTTCTAGAAGGGATCGGGGACACCATCCGCATCTCCCTAAGCGAAGACCCGGAAGAGGAAGTGAAAGCCTGCCAAAGGCTCCTTCATGACCTCGGGATCCTCCAAGACTATCCGACTTTCATCTCTTGCCCCACCTGCGGCAGGACGGAGGTGAATCTCATACCCTTAGCGAAGGAGCTCCAACGCTACATCGAGGAGAAACGCATCTGCAAAACCATCGCCGTGATGGGTTGCATCGTCAACGGGCCGGGAGAGGCCAAGCACGCGGACTTAGGCGCCGCGGGTGGCAACAAGCGATGGGTCATCTTCAAAAAAGGAAAGATTCTGCGTGAGGTAGACGACGAGGACATCCTTATCGAAATGAAAAAGGAAATCGATGCGTTATGAAAGAAAAGAGCAGGTCAGTCCTGCTCTTTTCCATGCAGATTCGCCCTGATTTTCTTGCGGATCGCCTTGCGGCGGTACTTATTCTTCACTTTCTCCACCGCCCAGCGTTGCTTCCTTTTGTAGCCGGGCTTTACTTTCTTCGCCCTGGTGTTGGCCTTCGCGATTTTGATCTCCCTGGCCTCCTCGGGATCCTCGAAGGGCTTCTTCTTCTTGAACTTGGTCTTGGGCAGCAGCCCGACGGGGTCGTTTTCCAAAGCGTCTTTCTTGAGGGTCAGGAAGTCGAACTTGACCCCTTGGTCGATGAGGGCTTTGGGGAGGCGAGTCGAATCGTCGTCGTAAAACACCCAGGAATCGCCCGTTTTGCCAAACCTCGCGGTCCTGCCCGCGCGATGATGGTAGTAATTGAGGTCGTTTGGTAGATCAAGCGAGATGACGTCGCTCACGTCCTCGATGTCGATGCCGCGGCTCAGCAGATCGCTGCAGACCACCACCTGATAACGGTTCTCCTTGATCATGCGGATGGTCTTCCTTCTTTCTCTGGTCTCCAGATCGCCTGAGAACAAAACAACGCTGTAGCCGGCGCTTTTTAGCGCGGCATAGGCCGAATTCACATCCTCTTTCTTTGAGGCGAACACCAAAGCCAAATAAGGGACTTTGATCTTGAGGAAGCGTAGCAAGGCCTCGTTCTTCCCCGCATGCTTGATATCGATAAGATGATGGGAGACGTTAGTTGAGGATTTATTGTCCTCCCCCTGGTAAAGGAAGTCGCTGGCAGCGTATTTCCTTAGCCTTTCCTTCAAGCCCTGCTCCAAGGTTGCGGAGAACACCATGACCTGAAGATCGTCCCTAAGCAAGGAACGGAGGGAATCGATGTCTTCGAAATAGCCCATGTCCATGAGCATATCGGCCTCATCGAGGACGAGGCTCTTCACCCCTTTGAGATTGAGCTCATAATCGTCCGCGAGGAGGTCTTTCAGCCTCCCTGGGGTGCCGATGACGAGCTGAGGGGCGATTGAAAGGCCCTGCTGGTTCTCGCTTTTCTCCTCGCTTGAGGTGAATAGCCTCACCTTGAGCTTCGGAAAATAACGGGTGAAGGCGAAGGCGAAGTCATAGACCTGGCGGGCCAGCTCCCGGCTGGGGCAGATGACAATCGACTGAAGGCGCGGCAAGGAAAGATCGAGCCGGTCAATAATTGGGACAAGATAAGAGTGCGTCTTGCCTGAGCCCGTCTCGGACTGGCAGAGGATCGAATCCCCCCTCAAGGCCTTTGGGATGACCCTAGATTGAACGGGCGAGGGCTCCTTGTAGCTTAGCTTCTCAAGAGCGAGAACCATGTCTTTTGATAAATTGAATTGCGCAAAGCTTCCCATAACGGGGAGATTATAGGGAAATCCCTTTCTTTTTGCACATTTTTAAAGGAAAATCTCCCCATGAAAATCCTTTTGGCCAAGCCTTATGGATATTGTTATGGGGTGTCGCGCGCGATGGAAATCGCCCTCGAAGCCAAGCAAGAGCATCCAAACGAGGAGGTTTATCTCGTCGGCGCGCCCGTCCATAACGAGGAGGCGATCTCCTTCTTGAGGGAGAAGGGCCTGCTGCTTCTAGACGGGGATTTCCCTTTTTTGGAGGAAAGGCTAGGCGAGCTCAAAGAAGGATCCGTGGTGGTTTTCTCCGCGCACGGACATCCCCATTCTTTCGACGAGATCGCGAAAAGAAGGAATCTCGTCGTCTATGATGGTACCTGCTCTTTCGTCGAGGAGAATTTGGCTCTTGCCCTATCTTCCCCCCGCGTGCTCTATGTCGGCAGCGAAGGCCACGCGGAGAAAGAGGCCTTCCTCGCCAATTGCAAGAAGGCGAAGTTCTACGACGCAAAAAGCGGGAGGGGCGATTGGAAAGAATGCGCCTGCCCCCCTACCCTCATTTGCCAAACCACGCTGAGCGGGGAGGAGATTGAGAAGGCTAAAAGGGAAATCAAAGCAGCCTTGGGGGATTTCTCTCTCGCCAAAGAGCGTTGCACAGCCACGAAGATCCGTCAGGAGAGAGTCGCTTCGCTTTCCAAAGAGGCCGACGCCACCATCGTTTTGGGCTCAAAGACCTCCAACAACGCATGCAAACTCTTCCAAATCGCCTCCGCTAATGGGAAAGCCTATCTATGCTTGGACGAAAAAGAGGTCCGCGTGTTGGACCTCTCCCCTTTCAAAACCATTCTGGTCTGTTCCAGCGCCTCGACCTCCAAAGACATCGTCGAAGCGACCGTCGCCTATTTATCCTCGCTTTGACTTTCCCCGATCAGCTTTTTCAGCAGGCGGTAGAGATTCAGATATTTCCTCCGGCTTTCTTCGGATAGCCCCTTATCGAGGTTTTTCCCCACCTTTTTCAGATTCTCTTGGCAGAAAGAGAGGAACACGGGGCCTTTTTTCTGAAGCAAGACGGGCCCAAAGGCGAGTTCCGCCTTCGTATAAGCCTTCTCGGGATGCCCTTTAACGGCTTTGATGATCGTGTAATAGGTCCCTCCTTCGAGGACTAACGCCTCGTCTTCGATCTTGTATCCGAGCTCGACGAGGCTCTCCCTCACGAGCACGAGATCCTTATGGGGGTCGAGGACGATGGTCTCGATGGGGTCGAGCTTCTCTTCGCCCTTTCGAAGGATGTCGACGATGAGCCTGCCCCCCATCCCCAGGATCGCGAGGCAATCCACGTTCGAGGAAAGCTTGTCGAGGCCATCCGCCTGCGTGCATTCGACGTGGCTGGAGCAGGGGCTTTTATCGACGGCCGTCTTCATGCGGATGAAGGGCCCCACTTTGTTCTCTGTGGCCTGCGCCCATTCGATTTTGCCTTTTTCTAAGAGCGATAAAGTAAGCTGGGCGTGGTCCGCCCCGACATCGGCCAAAACCGCCCCTTCCGGGACGAAATCATAGGCGGCTTGAAGCCTTTTCGATAATTTGACCATGCCTATTTCCCTTTCTCGCCCCCAAGAAGGGCGCGTTTCATCTTGGACAAGGCATTGACTTGGATCTGGCGGATTCTCTCCCTGCTGATGCCGAATTTCCTGCCGAGTTCCGACATGTCCATCCTCTCCTTACCATCCAGCCCGAAAAGATAGGTGATGATGGTCCTTTCTCTGTCGTTTAGGGCCTTCAGGCCTTTCTCGACCTCCCTCCGGCGATCGTCCTCGTCGATGGCTTCGTTCAGATCGTCGTCCCCCCGGATCGTGGAAAGGAGGTCGGCGGAGTCGCTTTCGCTTTCGTTAAAAGGGGCGTCGAGCGAGAGGACGCTCGTGGGGATTTCCATGATGGCGGAGATGTCCTTCTCGTCGTAGCCGGGAAGCGCGGCGCTGATCTCGGACAAGGTGGGGTCTCTCCCTAGACTCAGCCTAAGATCGTCGATGGCTTTCTGCACTTTGGCGATCCTTGAGATCGCGTGGCGAGACATCTTAATGCCCTTCCCCTGCTCATCGACGAGCCGCTGCATCGCCTGCATGATCCAAGGGTAGGCGTAGGTCGAAAAGCGGCAGCCACGGCTCGGGTCGAACTTCTGAGCCGCCCTTTGCAGCCCAAAATAACCTTCCTGGACGAGGTCGAGGAAAGGGACGCCGTGGTTCAGATAATTCCGCGCGACGGACATCGCGAGGCGGAGATTGCTGTTGACGAGCCGATCCTCGGCTTGCTTGCCTTCCTTCTTCTCTTCTTCGCTCGCGCCTTCCTTGAGGCCTTTTTGGACGAGCCCGCCCAAGGTTTTCTCATCTTCTTCGCTTAGGAGTTGGTAATGGCTGACCGCGTTTAGGAAAAGAGCGGTCCCGTTGCTCGCGTCGACTTCCTTGGGGAGGATTGTCGAGGAGTCCAGATCCAGGGAGTTCTCCTCCTCGACTTCCCTCATCTTCTCCCCTTCCTCTTTGACGTAATGGTCAAAGCGAGAGTTGATAAGGGTGGTCGCGTAGGAAGAGAAAGAGCAGTTCAAAGGGATCGCGTCTAGATGCGCGACCGCGTAATAAAGGGCGCGGTTGGCTTCCTGGATGAGCTCCATGAGGGGGACTGTCCCGTCGAAACGGAAAGAAGCGAGCTCCTCCGCCCTCAAGGCGAAGCTCTCAACGAGAAGCGAGGCGGATTCCCTATTCCCCTTAAGGGCTTTCTCCACCTCCGCTTTCTCTTCTTCTTCGCTTAAAACGCGGTTGTTCTCGATCTCCTCGAGATAAGAAGAAACCTCATCGGTTAGGGATTGCTCGTCGTATTCGTCCATGGGCTCCTCCTTTCTTACTTTCAGCGGTTTTTGCCGTCCCCGAAATTGGCTTCGCGGTAATCGCCGAGCTTCTTCGCCCTGGTCGGGTGGCGGAGCTTGCGGATGGCTTTGGCCTCGATCTGGCGGATGCGCTCGCGGGTGACCCCGAACTCGCGCCCGACCTCCTCGAGGGTCCGCGGGCGGTTGTCATCTAGGCCATAGCGGAGGCGCAAGACCTTCTCCTCGCGGTCGGTGAGGTCCTTCATGATGTCGTAAAGCTCATCCTTGAGGAGACTCTTCGTCGTGTATTCTTCCGGCGACTGGGTCTCTTTGTCCTCGAGGAAATCACCGAGGCGGGAATCGTCTTCCTCGCCGATCGGGGTTTCCAAAGAAACGGGCTCGAGGGCGATGCGCTGAATGCGGAGAATCTGTTCCGGGCTAAGCTGGCCGTCGAGGCGCGCGGAGATCTCTTCCGCGGTCGGGTCGCGGCCGTATTCCTGGGTAAGCTGGCGCTGGACGCGGGTCATCTTGTTGATGGTCTCGACCATGTGGACGGGGATGCGGATGGTGCGGGCTTGATCGGCGATGGCACGCGTGATGGCCTGGCGGATCCACCAGGTGGCGTAGGTGGAGAACTTGAATCCTTTGG
>CAVKPZ010000071.1:0-10534 GCA_963658395.1 Lachnospiraceae bacterium
GGTCATGACATCATGTACTATTTCTCTTCCGCCTACCAGGATGAGGAGGGCAACGCCGTTTCTAGCGGCAACGTCCTCCTTTGCTACAAAGACATGGACGGCAAGCTCAACGAGAAAAGCGATTGGACGGAAAGCGACAAAAAGATCATGGACGGCGCGATCGCCTACACTTTGCCCTTCATGCAGATGGGCTCGTCTTACAAAGTTTCCAAATCCTCCGTCAACTCGGTGACGATCTCCGACACCTACGCCAAAGATTTCACCTGGGACTATCTTGAGCTTCTTAAGAAGGATGGCTTTCTCATTGATAAAACCTTAACAGAATACAACAAGGCCTTCGTTCTATCTAAAAGTTTGGAGGACGGCTCAAGCATCGACATCCTCCTTTCTTACTACGGAGGCAACAGCTTCACCGCCTATTACAACGCGAAAGAAACCGAATACGCCTCTTGGGATAACCCCATCATCCAAGCCGCCGAAAAGGCGACTGGCGTCACCATCCCCTCTTTCGATACCGCTGAGGGAGGAACCTACAAAGCCTATAAGAAAAGCGATTCCTACTACATCTACACGACCAACCTCCAAGCGAGCTTTGATTATGAAAAATACGCTTTACTAACTTTGAAAGACCCTCGCCTCACCTGGGAAGAGACCGTGAGTTTCTCCTGCGTCAGTTTGACTAATGGGGAAGCAGTCTATGGCTTCATGCTCATAATCACCCCGACCACCCCGACGAGCACCTTCGTCTCCTCTTGGCCCACTGAAGTCGTAGATTCCTTTATGAAAGAGGAGCTAAACATATCGAATATCGCCTTGCCGAGCCTAGACGGCTCTTCGATCCCAGAAACCGGCAAGCAGGTCAAATACCAGGTAGGCGACTACGAGAATAACTACGCCCATTTTTATAAGGACATTGAAGAGAATACGAGCGACTATTTCTCCTCCGCCCCCAGCGAAGAGCAAATCAAAGCAAAAGCCGACGCCCTTGCTAAGGACAACATCAGCATGTCCATCACAATCCTCGATCAGGAGCTTAAAGCGTATGAGGCTTACGGAAACAGCCTTTATCAAAGCAAATGGTACGGATATTACGATTCGAATAGCCGCTTAGTCTACGAAGACCCTAAAGGCGAGGTTTCTCTCGTTTTCTCTTCCGAAGCCATGCCCGCTTTGGATTACCTAGGGCCCACCACCATCACCATCGAAAAAGGAAGCGGGGAAAGCCACAAGGAAGAGTTCTATTTCAACGCAGACGAAGTCAAGATCGTCCCGGGTGGGAATAGTGACATCGCCTACAATCATCTCGTGAAGGCCATGCTCCCCTATGACGTCGCCTACTCCATAGAAGGAGGAGAAGGCAAAATCAGCGTGGACGAGAAGGGATTCGTCACGGTCGCAGAAGACGCCGAGGTGGGCACCAGCGCAACACTCATCGCCGCCATCAGCGTTCCCGGCGAATCCGCACCCAGAACCACGAAAATCAAGATCACCGTGAAAAAGGACCTCAACTACACCGCCGAAAAAGCGATGAACACCGTTCTTGCTCTCCTCAAAGAGAAAGGCTATGAAGCCTCCGCCACGGAGGAATACGACCACTATCTGAGCACGATTGACTTCGGAACCAGCATGAGCGTTGAAGAGGTGGAAACCTTCGTGGAAAACAGCCTAATCCCCGAGGGGTTCTACGAATTTGTTCCTTGGAGAAACTGGAACGAACCAGTAAGAGGCACCAAGCAAAGCGTCTACTTCGTTGATAATGACGACAAGAGCTTTACCTGCTTGAAGTTCCACGTCTACACTAGCGGCGGGCGCACATTGCTCCTAGTGAGCGCGGAGTAAAATCAGCGCAAAACCTCTGTGAAAAGGCGGATTGCTTTGCAAAACCGCCTTTTTTTGTTTCTCCAGACGAAACGCTCTTTCGCTAATTTCAACGAAGATTATCTCATCCTCAATGGTGGCAAGAGCATTGATGGGTGGGGCCGCTTGCTTCCACAAGTTTGCCTTCCAGATAATCTTCAATCGCCTGCTTTGCGCTTCCGACATAAGGGGCGTAGACCTTGATGCCCGCTGCTTCTAGACGCACGAAAGCGCCTCCGCCTAGACCGCCGACAATCACCGCACCCGCGCCAAGCCCAACCAAAACGTCGATCAAGGCAATGTGGGAGGCTCCCCCGTTCTCATGAATGGTTTGGCTTACTATCTTCCCGTTCTCGATTTCAACGAGCAAATAAGAAGGGGTCTCTCCGAAATGCTGGAAGACCTCTCCGTTTTCATAAGCAATCGCTAATTTCATTCTTGTTCCCCCTTCTCCTTGCTATCTATCGCCACGGGGCGACCTTTGGAGTCGTAATTATTTGAAGCGTCTTTAGCTTTATCAGGATCGATGAAGACGAGTCTCGCGAACCAAGAAACGGCTTTTTTGGATACCGTCTCCCCTTCTTTTGCCTTTTCTCTCCCTTTCTCGATAACGTTCTTTACCTCTTGGGGGATGGCCTCTTGGAATCTGGCCCTCGCGGCCAAAGCACCTTCCTTGTATTTCAGGCGCATCTCGTCGTAGCGTGAGACAAGGCCGCGCTTATTCGCCCAAACGCGCACTCTCGCGAAGACCTGCGCGGAGTTGATAAAGTCGATGAGCATGATCCCATAGACTAGGCCTAAGAAGAAAATGAATCCGAAATGGGCGGCTCCCCCGTCCCCTCCAAACATGTATTCGAAGGAAGCGACCGCGGCTTTGTAGACGAAGGGGTTAAGGCCGTAGTAGAAAATAACCGCGAGGGCGAACCAGATGAGATTGAATTGGGGACAGATGATTCCCATGATGTTGCCCTTCATATTCGTATAGTCCCAAAGTTTGACCTTAAAGCCTTTCACGAAGATGAGCCCAGCGAGGAATTCGAGAAGAATCATCGAACAGGCCATGATGGAAATGGGGAGAAGGTCAGCCACGCTAGGGCCGCTTTCGCTTTCTAAGAAGTCATAAAAGCCAAGGGGATTGTAGAAAGAGAAAGAAGGGAGACAGGTCAAAAGAAGGATAATCACGGTGAACATGATGACGACCCCAAAGCCATAAAGAGGAAGCCAAGGGCCCCTCATGAAGCCAGGGTTCACCCACTTCTTCGCGGTGAATATCCTGCGGAAGAACACCTCCAGCCCATAGCCCAATGCAGAACCCATCAAAAACAGGAAGAGGTAGAGCAAGAAGGCTTGGGTTGGGGTGATCGTTTGGAACATTCTTTTTCCTCGCAGCGATTTTAGCAAAGCAAAGAAGAGGAAGGAACGAATTTGCAAAGAAAAGGAAAACCCCCAGAAGGAGACTGTCTGGAGGTTTAGGAGCTTATTGGCCAAGAAGGCTGATATGGTCCCTCTTTTATAAGAGGTGGGTATTCTTGTCTTCTCTTCAGGATTCCCATCCGCAACGGGCTTTCAACAACAGAGGAGCTCAATCAGAATTCCCGGATATATCAATACGTAGGGGGAGCAATTTTCCCTCTTGGCGGTCAGGAGTTTCCTCCTGACGAGACTATTATAGACAGGATTTTCAGGGTTGTGTGAAAGACTTTGTAAGCGCTATCTTTCATTGTCTAAAAATTTCCATTTTCTCATTTTGAAATCGGACAAAAGAATTTATATGCCCATGCCCCGCCCCCCTGAAAGGCCTTATAAATCGAACGAATCTAAAAAGCTTCAGCCAAAAATAGTGGTTGGGAATTTTAAAGATTTTTTCAATGCCCTCTATGCTTTATGCAAAAAACCAACCGAGCTTGGCTAAAACTGCAGGTGAAATTAGCCAGTTTTTGGCTAAAACTGCAAAAGCAATAATTGTATGATTGTTTTTCTATGTCAATTGATTGCATTTGATTATTTTGATAGACTTGCAAAACCAAAACAGGAGGAGACCAAGTATGCCAACCGTGTTCATTCAATTTAGAGTCGAGGAAACTGCAAAAGAAGAGGCTTCCCTTATTTGCAAACAGTTAGGAATGGATCTGCCGACATATCTGAGAATTTGCATAGCAAGGCTCAACTCTTGCAAAGGAATTCCTTTTGATATGAGGCTTATCTCAAGCGCTCGTAAAGAAGAAGCGACCATAACGGAAAAACAAAGTCTAGTGCCTGAGAAAAACTCCAATGATGACGAGGTAATAAACAAAGTAAAAGCCGAGATCGCGGCGTTAAAAAACCTTTGATTGGTTGATACGTCGCCAAAGCTCTCCTCCCGGAAGCTATTAAGGCATAAGCGCGAAGAAGCGCTTTATGATTCAAGAAAGGAAAGCATTAAAAAGCCCAGTTTTGCGGCGAGAATAGTCAGATAATCCGAAAAACCCACAAAACCACATGATTTGCTTTTCGAAAGATAGTTCCCTCGGATATATACAGCCATGCCGGAAATTAGTAGACTCTTTCCCGTATGGAAAATTCAGCACAGAACGAAAGCAAGCGAAGCGTCGCAGGATTCTTCTTCGACGGCGTAAAAGGCATCACCCTCGGGGTATCCGTAGCAATCCCAGGATTGAGCGGAGGCACGATCGCAGTAGCGGAAGGCTGCTACGACGCCTTGATTGGAAACATTTCTTCCTTGCGAAAGACATTCAAAAAATCCTTCCTGTTCTTGCTGCCTTTTATCCTAGGGCTTCTCCTTGGAGCGGCCGCGGCGTTCCTCGGAATAAAGAAAGGCTATGAAGTGGCCCCCTTCTCCCTAACCGGATTGTTCGGCGGGATGGTCTTAGGCTCTTTGCCCGTGACTTTCTCGGAGTTAAAGAAAGGCGCAAACGCGAAAGAAAAGACAATTCACATTTTGGCTTTCATCCTTTGCCTTTTGCTTGCCGCCAGCTTGGGGGTCATCACCGCTCTATGCAAAATCGACCTTCAAGGCGCCCTCGTGGACCGCAACTGGTGGATGTATCTCTATGTGCCTTTCGCTGGCTTCATCGCTGCTTTCGCGCTCATTGTGCCTGGCATCTCTGGATCGATGACCATGATGGTCTTCGGGCTTTATCTCCCCCTTCTCAATACGTTCATCCCTTCTACGAAAGAAGGGAGCATCAGCATCTGGAGCAGTTCCGATTCCACTTATATCGCCACTGGATTCGTCTTAGCGTTGCTCCTTGTCATTGGCATCCTCGGAGGCATCGTCTTCGCGAGCAAGTTCATGGGCAAACTTCTTGAAAAGCATAGGGTTTCGACCTTCTATGCGATCCTTGGTCTAATCCTCGGCTCGCTTATCTCCATGTTCTTCAACAGCGATATCTATCCGAAGTATTTAGAAAACTCCATTCAGACTTGGGACTACATCGTCGGAGCCGTTCTCTTCCTGATTGGAGCGGCTTTCGTTTTCTTCCTTTTGCGCTTCTCGAACAAGAGGCAAGCGAAGAAAAAGGAAGCATCCGAGAATTCTCAGGAATAAGACGGTGAAAATAAAGCCGCCAAAAGTGGATGAAACGGCTTTTTGGTATTGCCGCCTTTGGCTTTCATCACCCAGTTCACTAGCGTCCTGGGCTCTTGCCTCTCTTTTTTGCGATGCGTTTTCAGAAGCCCAAGGCGGCGTCGCTTTTCTCGCCGCGCCAGCTCGCGAGGATGGAAGAGGACAACAGATGGGCCAACGGGCTCCGCAAGGCCTTCGGCTACGACCCGACATGGTGCAAGTGCGGGGCTCAGATGGAGCTCCGCTACGACCTTTCGGACTTCAGGGGGCAATACGGATGAGGAAACGCTACGAATACCCGTTCAGGGTGAGGCGCAACGAGGAGTACGACGTCGACCTGGTCGACATGAAATGCCTGGAATGCGGCCACGAGGAGGAGGTCGAGCTGGACATCCTTTTGGAATGCGCCGACCCCCTCGCGAAGGAGGCCCCGGCGCTCTGCTGCCTCCGCTGCGGCCATGAATTGCTCGTCCCGAAGGACGTCTACGACCAGATCAAGGGCGGATTCGTCTACAAAATCGGGAAATGAGGGACCGCCGAAGGCCGGCAACGCCAAAAACCGGCTTTTTTCTTGTTTTTTGGCTTTTCAATACAATTTCCTAGTCAAAGCAAAAAGCCATTCCGTAAATCTCATGGCTTCTTAGTGACTTTTCATCAATTTTACTCTGCAGTTACCTTGCATTTTACTCTGCATTTACACTGCATTCTTTAATTTGTTTCAATAGGCCATTACGTATCATTAAGTCAGAACCAAAAAAGAGGTTTTTATCGTTAACATCTAACTTTTGATGATTATTTTACTCTGCAGTTACCTTGCATTTTACTCTGCATTTACACTGCATTTCAGCTTGTTTAAGATTCGAAATGATATTATAGTAAAGTGAAGGAGTTTGTTATGGCAAATCTAGGCAGAGAAAACGAAAACGTCGAATATAAAGAATCAACCGCCGAATTCGAAAAGGCCTGCAAGGCCATCGTCGCCATGCTTAACAAATCGGGGCACGGCACAGTCTATTTTGGAGTAAAAGACAATGGAGACGTCATTGGGCATGAAATTGGTAAAGATACTCTTTCCAGATTAACAGACCGAATAAAAGCCTCTATCAAGCCGGATATATATCCCACCATACTTCCAATAACAATTGACGGTTTAAAAATAATCTCCGTCTCCTTCAGCGGAACGAATAAGCCTTATGCTTTCAAGGGCGCTTTCTATGTCAGGGTTGAGCAGCAAAATCTTCCGGTTGAACCTCTAGTTTTAAGAGAAATGCTCAAAAGTAGTCACGAATACAACGACAGGTGGGAAAACGAATTAACGTTACATGGTGCTGAAGATGTTGATGAAAAAGCTTTAGATATGTATTACCGACAAGCCGTCGCATTAAAAAGATTGAACGATTTCCAGCACACGAGCAGCGAACTGCTAACTCAGTTAGGCCTGATGGTGGAAGGAAAATTGACCAATGCCGGCTATTTCCTGTTTGGGAAAAACTGCCGCCTCATCTATAAAGCAGTTGTTTACCCAACGACTGAGCGTCTGAACCCTATCGACTTAAAACGGTTTGAAGGAAACATCTTTCAGCTCATCAATGAGACGATGGACTTTATCAACATGAAAATGAGCTGGAGGGTCGAAATAAACGGCATTCACCGCAGCGAAATCCCAGAAGTTCCCATCATCGCCCTCCGCGAAGTGGTTATTAACTCCTTAGTCCACTGCGATTATTTCGCCGACACGCAAAACCAAATTACCTTTGACCCGGAAACGATAGAAATTTACAGTCCCGGCAATTTTGGGGAATTCACTCCGATTGACTATATAACGAAATTTCTTCCTTCGAGAACGAAGCACAAAATGATCCAGCACATACTTTACAAAGCGTTTGACATTGAAACGTTAGGACGCGGGCTCAAGCGAATGGACAACGCTTGCAAGGAATATGGAATCAGCTGGACATATGAAAAATATGATTTTGGTTTTTGTATTTCTTTTAACCGCAAAAGCAGCAAAGAAATTATTGGAAAATACGATTCCCTGTCCGATGGGGCCAAAAAACTCTATACATATATGAAAGAAAATAACGGGATCTTGCAAGGGACTAAAACAGCTATGGCGGTTATTGGGAAAAAGGAAAGATTCACTCGACTGGCGATCAAAGAATTAATCGGCAATGGCCTAGTCATAAGAATAGGTTCCGACAAAACAGGCTATTGGAAGATCAAAGCAGAAGATTAGCGCTCATTCTTGTTTGATGAGGTTGCCCTGTTAACGCTTTCATCAAAGTTGCATCCTTTTTCGCTAGCCTGACCCCCTGCCCCGTCAGTACAATAAAAGGCGGTACATTTCACAGGAAAGGGTTGATCATGGCCAAAATAGGTTTCGATAATGCGAAATATCTCGCGCTGCAAAGCAAGCACATCCAAGAAAGGATCGCTCAGTTCGGAGGAAAGCTTTACCTCGAATTCGGAGGAAAGCTTTTCGACGATTACCACGCCTCGCGCGTTTTGCCAGGCTTTGAGCCCTCTTCGAAGCTGCAACTCCTCCTTAAGATGAAGGATCAAGCCGAGATCGTCATCGCTATCAATTCCGAGACCATCGAGCAAGCCAAAACCCGCGGGGATTTGGGAATCACCTACGATCAAGAGGTCCTTCGCCTCATCGACGCCTTCCGCGCCGCCGGGCTATACGTCAGCTCCGTCGTCCTCACCCAGTTCCAGCACCAGAAAAGCGCGAAGCAATTCGAGAAACTCCTCCAGAAGCAAGAAATCAAAACCTACCGCCACTACGAAGGCTATCCCTATGACGTCGAGCACATCGTCTCGGAAGAGGGATTAGGCAAAAACGATTATATCCAAACAACGCGCCCCCTCGTCGTTCTGACCGCACCTGGCCCAGGAAGCGGCAAGATGGCCACGTGCCTCTCTCAGCTTTATCACGATAACAAGAACGGTATCAAGTCGGGCTACGCCAAATTCGAGACCTTCCCCATCTGGAACCTTCCCTTGAAACACCCCGTCAACCTCGCTTACGAAGCAGCGACCGCGGATTTAGACGACGTCAACATGATCGACCCCTATCACTTGGAGGCCTATGGCATAAGCACGGTCAACTACAACCGCGACGTGGAGATCTTTCCAGTCCTCAATAGGGTCTTCGAGAAAATCTTCGGCGCTTCCTCCTATAAGTCCCCCACCGACATGGGCGTCAATATGGCCGGCTACTGCATAAGCGACGATGAGGCTTGCCAAGAAGCGAGCCGCCAGGAGATCATCCGGCGCTACCTCAAGGCCCTCGTGAAGAGGAGACAAGGCCAAAACAATGACCAAGAAGTCGCGAAAATCGACTCTCTCATGAAGATGAACGGCATCGACGTCCTTGAAAGGAAGCCAATTGCCGCCGCCAGAGCGAAGGCGGAGAAAACCGGCGAACCCGCTTCCGCGATCGAGTTAGATGACGGCACGCTCATCACCGGCAAGAACTCGCCCCTTCTCCGCTGTAACAGCGCCATGATCCTCAACGCCCTCAAGCATCTCGCTGGCATCCGCGACTCCGTGACGATCCTGCCAAAATCCATCCTCGAGCCGATCTGCAGTTTGAAGACCCAGGCCTTAGGGGGGCACAATCCTCGCTTGCATCTGGACGAGGTCTTGATCGCCCTTTCTATTTCCGCCTTAAGCAACCCTTTGGCGGAAATGGCCTTGGAACAGCTCCCGAAGCTAAAAAAATGCCAGTCGCACAGTACCATCATCCTCTCCGAGATGGATAACGGCACCTTAAGAAAACTTGACATCGACCATACAAGCGATCCCATCTACGAGACCAAGAAGCTCTTTCACCGCAACTAAAGTCAGCGAAGAAGCAATCTGGTTTTTAGGTAAGTCCATTCGCTTCTAGCAGCTCCTTTTCTAATCCGACTCGCACGAGCAACGATAAAGTCGCCGCTAGGGCGGATGCTTTCGCTTTTTAGCCTCCACCACCCCTATGGCTGGCACAATAGAGTAAGCAAAACGATAGAGTTAAAAAAGGTCATACGCCACCTGGCAGGGGACATTCGAAGATGAAACCAATACAAAAAACGAGTTTTATTTGGGCCTTGGCGGATTTGAAAAAAGATACATTATTTCGTTAATCGTGAATTACTAATTCGTATTTTACTCAATTAGGAGGCGCGCTATATGAAATTCATCGGAAGAGAAGAAGAAATAAGAGCAATCGAAAACGCGTTGAAAAGAAAAGCTATCACGGCGGCCTCATCTACGGCAAAAGGCGTATGGGAAAGACGGAGCTTATTAAGCACTGCCTCTTAAACAAGGAAACCCAGTCCTTATGTATCAGTGCAAAGAATCCAGCGAAGAAGACAATGTCAGACAGCTAACGGATTTGATAAGAGAAGTCCTTGGCGTCAAATACATCTCTTTTGACCGTTTTATGGACGCCGTGAACTTTGTGTTCGATTACTCGAAAGAGCATGAAGTCTATTTCGTCTTGGATGAATATCCATATATCAGAGAGGCGATAGATGGGTGCGACTCGAAACTCCAAAAAATCATCGACGATCATGTTATGGACAGCAACATCAAGCTCTTCATCCTGGGCAGCAGCATATCCACCATGGAAGAAATACAAGGACACGACAATCCTTTATATATGAGATTTTCAACCTTCATATTTCTGAAGCAAATGGACTATTACGATTCTTCCTTCTTCTATCCTTCTTTTTCGTTGGAAGACAAGGTAAGACTCTACGCAGCCTTTGGAGGAGTTCCTTATTACAACGCCCAGCTTGAAGAGAACCAGTCCGCAAAAGAAAACATCATCAGAATTCTGAGCGGGCACTTTTCGGGGCTTAAGGATTTCCTTGAAATATACCTAAAAAGCGAATTGAGAAAAATAAACAACGCTAATGCTGTATTTGAGGCTATCGCCTTGGGCGCATTCCATTTTTCGGATGTCTTTTCGAAATCCCATATGGAAAGCACCGCCTTGCTTTCCAATGTGCTGCAAAAGCTCATCAAAATGGATCTAATTGAATACGTCGCCCCAATCAATGACAAAAAGAATAAGCATAAAGGCGGATATAGGATCAGCGACTGCTACGCTAGGTTCTATTA
>CAVKPZ010000072.1:0-5305 GCA_963658395.1 Lachnospiraceae bacterium
TGGAATTCGGACTCAAAAAAAGAGGTTTGATAGTATAAATGCTGAAAAGTTTAGGACAAAAGAGATAGAGGTTTTTAGGGTGCAAATTCGAAAAATACTTTTATGCAGAAATAATGTCAATCAAAAAAGAGCCCGTAATCGTAGTTTTTAAATAAAAATCGGAAATCGATCATTAGATTTCCACTGAAAAACAATCAACTAAAAAACTACTAGATTTTTTCTAACTTATCCGTCGTCTTAGCTTCTGTTCCTTCTTTTAGCCTTTTGATGTTCGCACGGTGGCGGAAGATAAGAAGAGGGGCAATCAAAGTGTCAACCAAAGCAAATTCCCAGCCAAAATGAAACAAGGGTAAAAAGCCGAATCCCCAGGAATAGAAAAGATCGAAGGGGGTGTTCGTTTTGATCGTTAGGGCAAGGACGAACATAATCCACGCGGTCAGCGTTCCAACGACGGAAGTGACGATAGAAGCAAGGGAGATGATCTTCTTTTTGCCGGCGATGATGAGATAGGTGCCTCCTGCCAGAAGGAATTCCACCCAGCTTGTCATGATGTTGGTGCCCATATAGCAAGAGACGGCCTTTCCACCTTTGAAATGGATGTAAATCGGCCAGCAATGGCCAACGGCAGCGGCAAGGCCCGCCATCCAATAATAAAGAGGGGCGGCATCATAGCCGCTATTCCAAACCATGTATTCCCGAAGCGTAGAGAAAGAGAGCGTCGCCCAAATTGCGTAGATGGGCAGGGCGGTTTTGATCATGTCCAGAATAATCACCAGAACGCCGATCTTCTTTCCGAAAACGCGGCCGGAGTTCGTTCCGCCGGAGTTGTGGGAATAGTAATCACGGGGGTCTTTATGGAAGAAAATCTTGCCGATGATGACCCCGCTTGGGATGGACCCGAAGAGGTATCCGACAACCAAGCTCACGGCGACAACGGCGATGTTTATCCAGACGATTTCCATAGTTAGGACCTCTTTTCTGGCGCCTATTATATCGAAAAAAGCGCATAGTCTTCCTCAAATTTCGGTTGTATAATGCTCGTTGGTCCCTGGGACATATCTTTTTTATCTTATAAAGCGACATGGCAGACATCGAAAAAGCGGAACAACTCTATACGGCGAAGAACATCGAGGTTCTCTCGGAAATGGAGGGCGTAAGGAAACGCCCAGGCATGTACATCGGCGCCACGAACGCCCAAGGCTTGCACCATCTTATCTGGGAAATCGTTGATAATGGCGTCGACGAAGCCGCGAACGGCTATGGCGATCATATTTACGTCACCCTCAACAAAGACGGGTCCGTTTCCGTCGAAGACGAGGGCCGCGGCGTACCCGTCGATATCCACAAAGGCACCGGCAAGCCCGCGATTGAGATCATCTACACGAAGCTCCACGCGGGCGGAAAATTCTCCGATAAGGCCTATCAGACCGCGGCTGGCCTCCATGGCGTCGGCGCGACCGTCACCAACGCTCTTTCCGAATATCTAGACGTCACTGTCTTCCGCCAGGGCTGCTCCTATCATATCCGCTGGGAGAGCGGCGGCCACCTCGTGAAGAAACTCGAGCAGATCGGAACCACCAGAAAGCACGGCACGCTCGTGCGTTTCAAGCCCGACAAAACCATATTCTCGACCACCGAGTTCAAGTGGGACACCGTCTATAACCACCTCCGTGAGGAGGCTTTCCTTCTGCGAAACATCCATTTCGTCCTGAAGGATGAGCGCACCGGCCAGTCCGTCGAGTTCTACTACAAGGACGGGCTGAAGGAGTATGTGGCCTCTCTCAATGAGCACAAGACCCCGCTTGGGGATATCCTGACCTTCAGCGATTCCAAAGCCGTCAAAGGCGCCGCGAACCCCATCCGCATGGAGGTGGCGCTGCAGTGGTGCGTCAAAGACTACAACGACAACCTCATCTCCTACGCGAATAACGTACGCACGCATGATGGCGGATCCCATGAAACCGGCTTCAAGGCGGGCCTTACCCGCGCGGTCAACGACTGGGCCATCCAAAACGGCCTCATCAAAGAGTCCCAAAAGCTCGACGGCAACGACGTGCGCGAGGGCTTGACCGTCGTCATCTCTGTCCAGATCCCCGAGAACATCCTCCAATACGAATCGCAGACCAAAGCCAAGCTCGACACCGCTGAAGTCACGCCTCTCATGAATGATTTCGTCTACACGAATCTCATGTATTACCTCGCCGAGCACAAGGCTTTCGCCGTGGACCTCGTCCATAAGTGCAGCGCTTCGAAGCAAGCTAGGGAAGCCGCGAGGAAAGCGAGGGAAGCCGCAAGAGGCGGCAAAACGAAAAAGGTCGACGCGGTGATCTCGGATAAGCTCGCCGCGGCCCAAAGCAAAGACTACGCGGAGAATGAGCTCTTCATCGTCGAGGGCGATTCGGCAGGTGGCAGCGCCAAAACCGGCAGGGACAGGCTCCATCAGGCCATCCTTCCCTTGAGGGGGAAGCCCCTTAACACCGACTCCATCACGATGGAAAGGATGAAAGCCAACGTTGAATTCTCCACGATCATCCAAACGATCGGAGCGGGAGTGGGGGCGGATTTCGACGCCTCGGAGTCGCATTATGGCAAGATCATCATCATGACCGATGCCGATACTGACGGCGCCCACATCCAGATTCTGCTCCTGACCTTCTTCTATAACTACATGAAGCCGCTCATCACCAACGGCATGGTCTACATTGCCTGTCCTCCCTTATACGGCGTCTTCAAGAAGAACGACAAGAGCCACATCGTCTACGCCTGGGATGACAAAACCCTCGCCGAGGCGAAGGAAAAAGTCGGGCCCGGCTATTCAATCTCCCGCTACAAAGGCCTTGGCGAGATGAACGCCGACCAGCTTTATAGCACCACCATGAACAAGAAGACGAGGAGGCTGCTCCGCGTCCGCATTGACGACCCCCTCGTCGTCGAGAACCGTATCTCCGTCCTCATGGGGAGCGACGCGAGCAAGCGCCGCGAATGGATTGAACAGAACATTCAATTCAATGAGGAAGACACCTTCTTGAAGGAGGTCAAGAAATGAGCGCCCGCAAGAAGAACGAAATCGAGAATATCGTCGAGAACATCGAGCCAAGCACCCTGGATGAGCTCATGGGGGACCGTTTTGACGTCTATGCCAAAGACGTCATCCAAGACCGCGCGATCCCCGACGCCAGAGACGGTTTGAAGCCCGTCCAGCGCCGCATCATCTATGCGATGTACAACACCCACAACACAATCGACCGCCCCACGAAGAAGTGCGCCCACATCGTCGGCGAGGTCATGGGAAAATACCACCCTCATGGCGACTCCTCAATCTACGGAGCCCTCGTCCACATGTCCCAAAAGTGGGCGATGAGGCTGCCCCTCATCGACTTCCAGGGGAACAACGGGTCCGTCGATGGCGACGGGGCGGCAGCCTATCGTTATACTGAGGCGCGCCTTGCCGCGGTTGCCAACGAAATGGTCCGCGACATCAGCAAGGACACGGTCGATATGGAACTCACTTTCGATGACACCGAGTTCGAGCCAAGCGTCCTTCCCAGCCGTTTCCCGAACCTTTTGGTCAACGGCTCCACCGGCATCGCGGTCGGCATCGCGACCGAGATCCCTCCCCATAACCTCAAAGAGGTCTGCCAGGCGATCATCCATCGCATCAAACATCCGCGCTGCCCGATCGAGAGCCTGATGGCCTATATCCCAGGGCCCGATTTCCCAACCGGAGGCATCATCTACGAGTCGCAAGGCCTGAAGGACATCTATCTCAAGGGCAAGGGCAGAGTGGACGTCGTCTCTTGTTACCATACGAACGAGAACGACGACCAGACCGCCCAAATCGTCATCACCGAGATCCCTTACGGTGTGGTGAAAAGTGCTTTGGTCCGCTCCATCGACGAGATCCGCCACGACAAGAAGATCGACGGCATCGAGGAGGTCCGGGACGAATCCGACAAAGACGGCACCCGCATCGTCGTCGATATCCGCAAAGGCTTCAAACCCGACGCGGTGCTTGCCTATCTCATGGGCAAGACCCAGCTAAAAACCGGCTACAGCGCCAACATGGTCGCGATTGTCGACGGGCGTCCCCAGACTCTGAACCTCGCTTCCTACTGCGATACCTATATCGCCCACCAAATCGAGGTTATCACCCGCCGCACCAAATACGATCTCAAAAAGGATGAGGACCGGCTCGAGATCGTCCTCGGCCTCATCAAAGCCTATTCGATCATCAACGAAGTGGTGGCCACGATTCGCGCCTCGCAGGATAAGGCGGACTCCATGAACAACCTCATGGCAAAGTTCGCTTTCACCCAGCCGCAAGCCAAAGCCATCGTCGAGATGCCGCTTTATAAGCTCTCCCACACGGACATCACGACCTTGGAGCAAGAAAGGGACGTCCTGCAGGCGGAGATCGCTGAGCTTAAGGCGATCCTCGCGGATCCCAACAAGAGAAACGGCCTCATCATCGAGGATCTTAGGAATATCGCGAAAGCCTACGGCAACGACCGCAGAACCCAGATCACCGAGGAAAAGGAGAACCTCACTTCCGTCGACAAGCGCGACCTCATCGCCAAAGAAGAGGTCATCCTCACCGTCAGCCGCGATGGCTACGTGAAGAGGAGCTCCATCGCCTCTTGGAGAAGCAGCGGCGGCTTGACCGGCGCTCTCCCCGGCTTGAAAGCGGGGGACGCCCTTATCTACGAAGGCAACTGCCTAACCACGGATTTCCTTGTTGCTTTCACGAATCTGGGCAATTATCTCTATGTGCCTGTGCATCTACTCAAAACCAACAAATGGCTGGACGAAGGCGTGCACGTCAACAACGCGATTTCTCTAGCCGAAGGAGAGAAACTCGTCCGCGCCTTCGCGGTCAAATCCTTCCGCGAGGACCTGAATTTCGCGATTCTCTCAAAGCTTGGCCAAATCAAGCGGGCCAGGCTGAGCGACTTCCCCGTCACCCGTTTCAACAGGCCGATCCGAATCATGCGCCTGCTGCGCGATGACGAAGTCACCGACGTCGCGCTCACCACTGGGAACTCCACTTTGGTGCTGGTCTCGAAAATCGGGCAATGCGCCCGCTACAACGAGAGCCAGGTGCCGATGAATGTCGGGGTGAGTTCCGGCGTCAAAGCTGCGGCTTTCAAAGGGAATCAAGCGGTCTCTTTGATGGCCTTTGGTCCAGAGGAGCTCGACGGCAAATTCTTCATCGTCACGGATTTGGGCAATGTCAGGGTAGTTTCCCTCAGCAATATCCCCGAGGGCGAGCGCCTTAGTAAAGCCACTTTGCTTTATAAGTGCTTCA
>CAVKPZ010000072.1:5315-10197 GCA_963658395.1 Lachnospiraceae bacterium
CCATACGACTGTTTTCGCCGATAAAGTGGGGGATAAAGGCGTTCCTTACCTCCTTTATGCGAACCTCAGCGATTCCAGCCGCTATGAAATCAGCCTCGCGAACTGGAACCTGACCCCGATGGAGAAAAACGCCAAGCGCGAAGAGGCCTTCCCCAAGAAGGAAACCATCCTTTCCGTGAACCGCAGGGCCAAAGATTACATCGACGACAGTATCGTCTCCTATGCCTCTCCTGCCGGGGCGGAAGAGGCGGAAACTTTGCCCGAAAGCGAGGAAATTGAAAAGCCAACCGAAAGGTTCGAGCAAATCTCCATCTTTGGCGATGAGGATTAACCTAGTTATTATATAGTTGATATTTAGTGGTTTTTCTTTAAATGCCATCGAAAGAAAATTCGTTAGACTTAATTTGACCGAATCCAAAAGATTTCGGTCTTTTTTCATCGGAATAGCGTCTTTATCGTTTACCCATTAAAGGGTAAAATGGCGTCGATGCTAAAGAAAAGAATCCCATACGCCTTAGCCGCTTCGCTCTACGAGATCCCTTTCTCTTTCTACAAAGCAAAAGGGGTCAAAACCGTTTTCCTAGATCTCGACAACACGATCGTCCCTTATGTTTGCCCCTCTCCTGATGAACGCGCAAAAAACTGGTGCCTCGAGGCCAAAAGGAACGGACTTGAAGTCTGCATTCTCTCCAACAACACGGGCAAGCGGGTGAGCCTGTTCGCAAAAGATCTCGGCGTGGAATTCGCGAGCATGATGAGAAAGCCTTTCTCCGGCCCTTTGAAAAGGTTCCTTCGGACCAAGAATCTAGATTCTAATGAATGCATAATGGTCGGCGACCAGATCATGACCGACGTGACGGCCTGCAATGGGGCGGGGGTGCGGTGCATCTTGACGGAGCCTTTAGATTCCCACGAGCCCCCTTGGACGAAGTTCAACCGTCTCTTCGATCGGCCTAAAAGGGAGAAAATCAAAAAGAAAGGGCTCGCGAAGCCCTGGGAGGAAGTTCTATGAGCGAATTCAGCGTTGTCCGGCGTTGCTACGGCTGCGGCGCCACCCTGCAATGCGATGACCCAAGCGCTCCGGGCTACATCGAGAAGAAGAATTTCGAAAACGCCCCGATATCCGCGCCTTTGTTCTGCGAGTCCTGCTGGAGGAGCACCAAGTACAACCTAAGCCCCAAGACCGTGAAGGCCACCCCGGACTTCTTGCTGATGCTTAAAGACGCCCAGGCAAGCGATTCTCTCATCGTCTATGTGGTGGATCTTTTCTCTTTCGAGACGAGTTTCATCCAAGAAGCCAACGAATTGCTTCAGGGGCTCAAGATCCTTGTGCTTGCCAACAAGAGGGATCTTCTCCCCAAAAAAGCGGACGATGATGCGCTCAAGTCTTATGTCGCCCATCGCTTTCGGAAGGAAAGACTCTCCGTCCAATCTAGCGACGTTGAGCTTGTTTCCCTCCAGTTCGCTAGCGACGTCAAGGGGATCGCCTCTCGCATCGAAAAAGAGAGAAGGGGGCATGATGTCTACGTCATCGGCGCTTCCTCCTCCGGCAAAAGCGTCTTCGCCAACGCCTTTTTAAGAACCTACAAAAACCCCTCCGCGCGCTCGATCGCGACGATCACTTATCCCGGCACCTCCTTAAGCGTGCTTACCGTGCCTCTAGATTCCTCCTCCTCGCTTTACGACACCCCTGGGACGAGCATCGAGAACTCGATGGTCGCCCACGTGGACGTCCTAACCGCCTCTGCGCTCGCCCCGAAAGAGGCCGTGCGCGCCCGTCCCTTCTTCTTGTCGGAAGGGGAAGCCCTTTTCTTCGGGGAGCATCTAGCTAGAATCGACCTCCTTTCCGGTTCAAGAACCGCCGTCAAGGTCTACGCTTCCAGGCTCATCCCCGTGAGTAAAAGCAAGGCGAGCCTCGTCGAGCAGGCCGTTTTGAAGCTCATGAAGCAATTTGGAAAAGGGGGCGAGAGGAAACTTCCTTTCTCGGCGAGCGACGTCGACGCCTTCGATTTGAAGGTGGAGGAGGATTCCTCCAGGGACATCGGAATCGAGGGGCTTGGCTGGGTCAGCTTCAAAGGAAACGGCCAAACCTTCCGCATCTACGTGAGGAAAGGCGTTGCCATCTACTCCTCGAGGTCTAAAATCTCTAAGCCAGATTAAGGAGACACCATGCTTAAAGGAAACCAGAAACGTTATCTCAAGGGGCTCGCGAACCCCATCACCCATCGCTACTTGCTAGGGAAAGGGGGGATCGACGAGTCCTTCCTCGCCCAAATCGACGCCGCTTTGGAAGCCAAAGAGCTCATAAAAGTCGGGTTGAACAGCAATTGCCCGATGAGCACAAAGGAAGTAGGGGAGATCCTCTCCGCCAAAACGAATTCCGAGCTCGTGCAGGTGATCGGCAAAGTAATCGTGCTTTACCGCCGCTCGAAGAAGGCCCCGAAAATCGTTCTCCCTCAGTGATATGGAACGGAAGCTCAAGCCCCTTTATTTCTTTGGTGACTTCGATCCCATCAACCAAGGGCTTCTCGCCCTCGCCATGAAAGAACATGAGCGGACGGGGCGACCAATCGTTTTCGCGCCCCTCCCCGCGAAGAAGATAGATGAATTCGACGCTAGCGACGAAGATCGCCTCACGATGCTTGCAATTGCCCTCAAAGATGAGCCCTCTTTCTCTATAGACACATCTTTCATCAACAAAGACGCGACGGATATCTACTTGGAAGAATCACTTGGCGTGCCCGCCAATCGCAGGCCCTTCATGAGCGACGAGGATTTCACGGAGCGGACGGAGATCTGTCTCGACCCGGATGTGGTGCGCTACAAAAAATGCAAGCCTTATGAGAGCAATTGCCGCGCCGGAAGGAGCTTCATCGAAATAGACGGCGTGAGGGATTACATCGAGAAGAAGCGCCTTTACTATGTCGGGAAACTTGCCAGAATGCTTAAAAGCGAGCATCGTTTGGAACACAGCATCTCCGTGGCCCGGCTCTGCTATCAAATCGCCTTAAGCAACAAGTATCCTCGTCCTGAGGATGCCTATATATCGGGCCTTTTTCATGATTGCGGCAAGCACTGCGACGAGGCAAAAAGTCTAGAAATCATGAAAAAGCACTATCCTAGGTATGCGGATTACCCGGAATGGACCTACCACCAGTTCGTTGGCGTCTACCTAATGATCAACGAATTTAGGATTCTTAATGTGAACGCTCTCGAGGGAATGGCGACCCACGCGACGGGAGGCGCGCAGCTGAGCACCATCGCGAAAATCGTTTACGCCGCGGACAAGATTGAGCCCCTAAGGGGATACGATTCTTCGATAATGATAAAGAAGTGCATGAAGAACATCGACAAGGGCTTCCTTTTGGTGCTCAGCGAGAACCGCAGATACTTGACGGAAAAAGGGTACAAAGTCGATAATCCCATGACGAAAGCATGCTTTGATTACTATTTAGGAGCCAAGAAAAAATGAGTGAATGCAAAGAATTAGAGATTGCCAAGAAATGCCTCGAAGACCACAAGGCAGAAGACATTGCGGTGGTGGATGTTGAAGGCTTTAGCCCCTTCTCGTCCTATTACCTCCTCTCCACGGCGAGCAACGTGCGTCAGCTTGGGGCGTTATCCGAAAGCCTCATCGACGAATTCGAGAAGGCGGGCTTCGTGGAGATTAAAACGGATGGAATCCCCGAGTCCGGATGGATGATCGTAGAAGCAGGGGAAGTGGTCGTTCATATCTTCCTAGACGTCAATAGAAAAGAAGTCGACCTCGAAGGGCTCCTGGCAAAGGAAGTCACCTCGAAAAGAGCATAAAACAGATCAAACGGTAAGCAGCCGCTGTGGTGGCTGCTTTTTTCAACCCGAAATTAGTCGATTGGTCCTTTCTTGAATCCACCGATTTTCTTTCAAAATAGACCAACTTCGCATAATGTCTATTATGTTAAGTTAAAGGAGAAAAATGAAGTTAGATGGCGTCTTTTTTATTGGTTCAAAATTTCTCACACCGTTTATCCACAAGGGATTTCTCACATTTTGCCCCTTGATTTTGCTTTACTAAAAAACTA
The DNA here is from genome assembly GCA_963658395.1 of Lachnospiraceae bacterium. Lineage (GTDB taxonomy): Bacteria > Bacillota_I > Bacilli_A > RFN20 > CAG-826 > Alloenteromonas. The sequence goes on from CAVKPZ010000072.1 coordinate 9,377, forward strand.
CTAGTTGTTAATTTTTACTTTTTTTTGTCTCCTAAATGAAAATGGATAAGGTTTTAACTTATCCATTTGATCCCGCCATTTTCTGTGACCTATTTTTTTACTAAAGTTTTTAGGACGTTAATTTCGTCAATCAAAAAACCCACATCAGTCTTTTTTGGCTTTGAGAACGAAAAACGGCAAATCAAGAACCGCCATGAGAAGCAAGGTGATCAAGGCGTAAGCCGGGATCGCCTCGATGCCCCCATCGACTTGCCTTGACAAGACAATCAACGTCCCTAGGCCGATTTGCCCGGAGCTCGTGTTGGTGAGAACCTCAGCCATGATGGAAACCTTGAATCCTAGGCCGACGCTTTGAGCCAAGCTCATCTTAATGAACGGCCAGGAATTGGGCAGATAGACCTTCCAAACGGTCAGAAGCTTCCTTGAGGCGCCTTCTAAGGAAAGGGAATCCCTCACGTCTTTCTCGATGTTCAGGAGGCCGCTTTGGAAAGCTTCGAAATAAAGAGGGAAAGCCACGACGAAAGTCAAGGCCACAGGAACCCAGGAAAGCCATTCATGGGCCCTTGAACCCATGATCACGGAGATTAGAACCAAGACAATCGCCGCCGTCGGGACAGCCCTTAAAGCCCCGATCTGGGGTTTGGAGAAATAACGAAACGGCTTGAATAAGCCCGCGAGAACCCCAAAAACAAGCCCAAGAGCGAAAGAAATCGTTAAGCCAATCAAAATCCTTAGCAAAGTCCAGAAAATCGCCTTCCAAGTCGAAACGGCTTCTCTTCCAAAAAGAAAAGAGCACGCCAAAGCGATACTCTGGTGAGGAT
>CAVKPZ010000073.1:0-10149 GCA_963658395.1 Lachnospiraceae bacterium
ATACCAAAGGGATTGAATAGAAAAGGAGTGCCTTGAAAAGCATTAGGAAAAAAACTCCGCCCCTTTTCAAAAAGCCAAGTTGGATCACGCCAAAGGGTTGTGAAATCTAATAATTCGAAATTCGCTCGCAGCCGTGAGCGATAAAAAAATTCCTTTCACGGCTGATTGCTTGATACAAATGTAACTAAAATATCGTTACTTATATCAAGGCGCTACTGTTTTGTAACTCTTTATTTCGATATTTTTACCAACGTCATCATCTTGGATGACCTTTTCAGGTTCTGAGGTTTCTGAAATAACAAATCGAGCGAAAACGATCCGCTCTTTTTTGCTCCATCGGATTCCCTGCCTTGAATCAAGAAAAGACTGCCTCCTCCACCTTGACAGGTGTTTTAAAACCCCTATAATAAAGTCTGCACACAAAAACTATAACAAAAGAGGTATCACTAAATAATACACATTTCATAACCCCTCTGGGTTCTTAAATTGTCTTTATATGGTCGTCTCAATTTGCTCTCTTATGAAAGGAAAATGTTTTAATCATGCAAATCGAAATCCAAAAAGAAGTAAAAAATAATCTTGGCCAGATTGGCCTCATCACCTCAGCCGCGAGCGGAAGGATCGTCGTTTCCTTTTCTGGGAAGGAGATGAAATTCAAAGAGGATGCCTTCCTCAAGGGCTACCTCACCTATGTGGACGCTTCTGCCCAAGAGGCGGTGGAGGAGGAGAAAAAGACCCTCCAAATAAAAGAGGCTCGGCACGAGCAAGCCGTGATGGAAGCCCAAAAAGCCGCCCTCGAATTCGCTCAGCTCAAAGAAAGGCGGGACAAAGAAGAGGCCGCCAAAGCGCTTCTTCAAGGCGAGGACACCTCCAAAGAGCATAGCGTCATCTTGCTGCGCAAGCAGCCAGCCTGGTCCAAATTCGATTCAGACGAATACAAAAGGCAATGCAATTGCCTCGCTGATTGCTTTGTCGTTGACGTCGAAAAGGGCTTCCCCGGCCCAAAGGACCAAACGAAGCTTATAGATGGGATCGATCTTTACACCCTTGGGCCGGTGGAGAGCGAAGAGGGCCTAACCTGCGCGAGCCTTGGGCTTTATTGGGAGCTCAGCAAGGTGTTCCCTTGCCATTCCGATTCGGGGCTTCCCAACAAGGACTACCTCGCTTACCGCGCGAAGATGCTCAAGAAGTCCGTTAGGGGCCAAAGCGCCATCAAGCGTCCCTGGCTTGCCTTGAAATACGAAGTGAGGGGCGAGGAACGGAAATACAAGGACGAGCAATGCCTCTACCACGCTTATTACGATAAGCAATCCAACACATGGAAGGCCCTTCAAGAAAGCGAGGCCAGAAGGGTGATTCTCCTAGAGAATTACGTGCGGCTGGTCGCTAAAAGCGACCTTTACCTCAAACTCAAGGAAGAGGTGGGGCAAGGCCGCAAGGTTGCTTTGGTCGCCTCGAACGTCTTCAACTTCTATTCGGAGAAAGCGAGGCGGACTTATTACTCTTCTTGCCTCAACAAGTACAAAAACAGCCCCTATGCCTTTCTCCCTTCCTATGAGGACTTCAAAAGAATCTCCTCGGTCAAAGACCTGCTGGAGTTCCCTTTGCCTTTCTCCCACGTCGCGATTCTGAAAGCGATGCTGGACGGGGATCTTGCCTACGACGAAGCTAACGGCAAGATCATCGATAAGGCCGAGATCATTTATCCTAAGGAAGTCGTGGTTGTGCCAAAAAAGAAAGGGAAGAGCCAATGAGAGGGGGCAAGAAAAAGAGGCAAGGAGGCAAGAGAGAAAACAAGAAGGATATCAGAGCCGTTATACTTAACGCAAAAGAAGAAAAAAGGAGAGAAACATGTACAATTTGACTTTCATCGAATTCAGCAAGAAGAAAGTTGAGGCAAGGAAAACTTTTTCCGATGATCCCTTCGGGCAGTCCTGTCGCTTTGGCTTCATGACCGTTGCCCCTTATGAGGAAAAGCGCCTTGCTAAGGACGTCACCTCCTCTTGGAACGAGGGGGCTTACAAGTTCGCCTCGCCTTATTTTCTCTTCTTCCTTTATGAGCCTAGCGACGGATGCGGCATCCCCTTCCTCAAAGAATACGGAGGTAAGCTCAATAACCTCTCTTCTTCTAACGTCACCATCCTGACTTTCTTCGAGAAAAGCATGGTGGACAATTGGAAGAACGTCCAGCACAGGGAGAAGATCAACGTCAAGGAGCATCTAGATCCCTTCAAGGTGAGCCATTCCATAAGCGTCCTGCGCGAGCGCTTCAAGGTCGCCTCTCTCCCTTCGCTTATCCTGGTGAAAAAAGAAGGGGAGGGCGACAAATCCCTCACCATCCCCCTTCTCAGCAAAGACCCTTCTTCGATATACGCCTCCTTCAAAGGGGTCATTGAGAAAATCAATGACAACTGTGAGGAAGACTTCGCCTATCTCTCCAGGGAAATCCTTGGGGAAGAGGGCAAAATCGAGGAGGGCGCCTTCACGAGGACCCAAAACCAGAACTTCCTTGATTTCTTCGACGACGCGCGCGAAGAGAAGGACCTGGATTTGACCGATATCGCCGTGGCTCTCGGCGTGGAGCGGAAGACGCTCTACAACAAGAGGGTGAATCAGAGCTTCAGCAGGATTGAATGCCTGAAGCTAGGCCTCCTCTTCGGACTCAATGAGAGCGCTTTGAATAAGACCCTTCGTTACAACGACCACAGGGATCTCTCTTATAGCGTCCTTGATTGCAAAGTCAAAGAGGCCCTTAGGGAGGGCAAGAAACTAGAGGAAGTCGAAGGCGACCTCTTCGAGTGACGTTTTTAGGACGTCGTCCTCATCAAAATACAGCAAAGCGAAACGGAGTTGGCCCATGGCCTTTCCTTTCGCTTGCAAATTTCGACGGAAAGATTTTTCGTCTCCGCTTCCTTTGGGTAAGCAGATTACCCACGCAAGGATGTCCCCATCCCTAAACTAAAGGCATAACCACAGGAGGAAAACAGCATTATGTCCGCATTCGACAAAGTAATCGGCTATCGCAAAGCCAAAGAGGAGCTCTCGCAAATCCTCGACATGTTCAAACACAGCGAGATTTATAAGGAGATGGGGGCCAAACTCCCGCACGGCGTCCTTCTTTATGGGGCCCCCGGCATGGGCAAGACGCTCCTCGCTTCTTCCTTCATCGAGGAAGCCGGGGTCAAGACGTTTACCGTCAAAGGAATGAAAGGGAAGAACGCCATCCTCAAAGACATCGCCGATGCCTTCGAGAGCGCGAAGAACGAAGGCAAGGCCATCCTCTTCTTCGACGACATGGACAAATTCAGCTCATCGCAGAGCAGGGAAGTCGACGACCCCGTTTTCGTCGCCATCCAGTCGGGCATCGATTCGGTGAAAAACAAAGACATCCTCGTCGTCGCGACCGCCAACAACATCGACAAGCTCCCTTCTTCCTTAAGGAGGAACGGGCGGTTCGACTGCAAACTCCACATCGCTACGCCCGGGAGAGAAGACGCCGCCAAAATCGTCGAGTACTACCTTCGCAAGAGGAAGGTCGACCCTAACGCCAATTACGACGACATCGCCAAGATGATCAACTACTCCTCTTGCGCAGACCTCGACAAAATCGTCAATAAAGGCGCCATCATCGCCGCCTATAAGCGCAAGGGATGCGTGGAGACCGAGGATATCGTCGAGGCCTATCTTGGCGATGCCTATGACCTCGATGACTGGGAGGAGAAAAGCCTCGAAGAGAGGATGTCGACCTCCCTTCATGAAGCGGGCCACTGCGTGGTGAGCGAAGTCATCAAAAGAGGCTCGGTCGGGCTCGTCTCGGTGAGGACGAGAGACGGCTTCACCAAGCGCTGCCTCGCTTTGATTCGCCGCCCCCAGCAGGTGCTCATCTCCTTGGCGGGGAAGGTCGCCTGCGAGCTCTATGACAAGGGTAGGGTCGCAAGCGGCTGCTACTATGACCTAAAAACGGCGACGGAGTTCATCCGCGAGGGCCTTATCAATAGCGGCACCAACGGTACTTCCTTGCTTTACCCAGGCGATTCCTCGGTCCATAGCCTCTCCGACGCCTACAAAGACCGCGTCATCGGGGGCATCAACGCGGAGATGGAGCGCTACCTCTTCCTCTGCAAGGACATCCTCATCAAGAACAAGGGCTTTCTCTTCGCGCTCAGGAATGAGCTCGTCGAGAAAGGCACCCTCCTCCATAGCGACATCCAGCGCATCCGCTCTTCCTTCGAGGTTATTCCCTGCGAGTATTCGGAGAAAGACGACGCGCCTAGCGATGATAGGGGGGAGCCCGAGCATAGCGAGAGAGGCGACTCCGTTCCGCCTTCCTATGATGAGGATGAGGATGAGGAAGACGAGGGCTTTTGATGGCCTTCGCCTTCCTCAGCCCTCCTTTCTTGCCTTTAGGCCCTTTGTTGCCTTCTTCTTCGGGAAAGCGTTTTTTTGAAGCCCACTTTTAAAAGCGAATGGGTTCGAAACGTTTATTGCCATGTGAGGCTATTTGCTAGGACTGTTCGCTTTTTCTTTTCCCCTCACCTTATGACGGGGATAGAAAATCAAGAAAGCAATATAACTGAGCCCGAGAACGAAGAGAACGATGGACCAAAACTGGCTTGGGGAAAGCCCAGGGATGAAATTCCCACGATGGTCTCCACGATAAAACTCGATGACGAACCGCCAAGCCCCGTAAGCGATCAAATAGACGGGGAACCCCCATTTCTCGACCTTCGAAAAGCCAATCCAAAGCAAGACTCCCACGAGCAAGAAAAGGAAAACCGCCTCTAGCAGGTTCGTCGGGATGACCTTATGATCCATCCCGGGGAAGGCGACGCCAATCCAACTGCTTGTTTCCTTACCATAGCAGCACCCCGCCAGAAAACAGCCGACTCTGCCAAAGGCCTGCGCAATCGCGATGCAGGAGGGGGCAAGGGGCAAAATGAAAGAAGTCATGCATGGCCCTCTTCTTTTTCTGATCCAAAGGAAATAAAGCAGCAAGAAGACCGGGACTCCAAATAGCAGCCCGCCATAGAAAGTCATCGCCCATGTCCAGATATACTCGTTTGCTTTCTCAATGAAATCATAGAGATTCTGCATGAGTACCGCCCCAATGAGCCCTGCGATGATTGCGACAACTCCAGTAATCTCGACTTCTGAAATCAAGATCCGAGGCGCTTCCTTTTTCTTTCCAAAGAGCTCTACGAAGAGAAAGGCGAATATGATTCCGATTAGAAGCATCATGCTATAAGAATCGAAAATCCATATCTTTGGGAACATGGGCTTATTTTCCCTTCTCCGAGGCTAGGTGGCAATCTTTTTCCCTTGTACAATTAGAAGCGATGAAAAAGCCGGCTCCCCTAGTCACGATTTTAATCCTTTCCTTGCTTTATATTTTCGTGACGGCCTTAGGCTCTTTCAACTCCCTTTCCTCTTACGACAGGGAGGCTGTCTCTTTTGGTGGGAAGCTCGGCTATTTGCTTTTCTTAATCCTATTTGGGCTCATCTCTCTCCAAAAACGAAAGCGGATGAGCCCTCTTTTTTTGCCTTTTTTTCTCATTCCCTTCTCCAACATCCTTGCCTTGGCTATCGGGGGTTCCTTTTCTTTTGAATTCTCCTCGTTTGATCTGCTTAGGCTATTCAGCGTCCCCTTAAGCGTGCTTTTAGAGGAGATCATTTTCCGAGACCTAGCCTTAAAAGGAAGAGAAGGCAAAAAGGAGAAGGTGGCCTGGCTCTTCCTCTCTTCTTTTCTTTTCTCACTGGCTCATTTCGCTTCTGGCTTTTCCCTCTCTTCCCTAATTCAAGTCGTCTACACATTTGGGCTCGGCCTCATCTGCGGGCTTCTTTATCTTGAGGGCGGGGGCTTCTGGCCGAGCTTCTTTTTGCATCTTCTCTTCAATCTTTCCAATAACGAGGTTTACCGTTGGGTTTGCCAAAGCGTGTCTGAAACCGCCTTTTATGCGGTCAATGTTGGAGTGGGCGTTTTGTTCGGAGCCTATTTTGTGTTCCTTGCCTTTTGGAAACTTTGCCCGCGTTCAAAACGATAAAAGATGGTTTTTGCGGGCTTTTTGAAAACTATGGGTTTTTAAGAGGGCTGACTTCGTTATGCGGAAGGAATGGCTTTGAGATAATAAACCGCTGTGTTGAGTTTGCCTTTCCCCTCTATGAAGACGCCTTTGCTCATCAGCTCTTCCCCGCTTGCCCTAAACGGCGTGTCTGAGCCAAGCTCCTTTAATTCATATGTGGTTTTCTCTTCTAAACCCGCAAGGCACAAATGGCCAGAATGGTTATCAAGGGAAGCAAGAAGACAGACGGCCTCATCGTTGAGAAGGCAGATCTCGCCCTTCAAGTCTTTGGCAAACGGCGAATTGAGGAGAAGGTTTTTTCCATCGAGAATCACGCGGCGATGCTTTGCATAGAAAGCAAAAGCCTTTTGAATATAGGAGAGTTCCTCATCAACGGCTTTTCTTAAATCCATCTCGATGCCGAAATCTCCGAAGAGAGCGACGTTCGTTCTCTCTTTAATCGGGAATTTGCGGCCCGTTTGCTGATTCGGAGATTCGGAGATATGATTGGAGATTGAAGAAAGAGGATAGCAAAGCCCGGTGCTTTCTTGATTGAAGAGGCGGTCGTAAGGGTCGGTATTGTCGCTTGTCCAAATCTGGCTGACGTAAGAAAGCGATCCTAGGTCGAATCTAGCTCCGCCGGAAGAGCATCCTTCAAAATAAACATCGGGGAATCTTTCGCTCAGATAGGAAATCAAATCATAGTATCCGAGCGTGAATTCATAGAAGAAGGCATATCCTGAGGCAAAGCCGCTGCAAACATCGCTTACGAAACGGTTGAAGTCCCATTTGATGTAAGAGCATCCTGATTCCTCAATGAGGGAGGAAAGCGTCTTCTTGAGGTAAGCAACGACTTTTGGGTTCGACATGTCGAGAACGTATTGATTGCGCTTCAAAAGCGGCTGAATGCCTTTTGTCTTCAAAAGGAAGTCGGGGTGACTCCTTGCCAAATCGGAGTACGGGTTCGCCATCTCTGGCTCAATCCAAAGGCCTAGTTTTAGATTCAAGTTGGCCAAATAAGAACGGATATAGTCGAAATCCCCGCCGAGTTTTTCCTTGTTTAGATAAAAATCTCCCAGAGAGGTTTTGTCGTCTTCCCTGTGCGCATACCACCCGTCATCAAAAACAAAGGTATCACAGCCGATTTTGGAAGCCATAACGGCAAGCTCTTGCCAATTCTTCTTCTCTAATTTGGTGCTTACGGCCTCCCAAGTGTTAAAGACAAGCGGGCTTTTTTTGCGTTTAAGGATGTGCTGATTCACGAAAGAGTTAAGGTGGGTTTTGACTTCGTTTATGGAATCCCCGCAGGTGAAAATTGCCTCAGGGGTGTAGAAAATTCCCCCGGGCTTCAATGAATAGGAGAAGTAGTCGTCATTGACGCCCGTTAGAATTCTTGTTGAGCCTAAAGGAGAAACGGAGACGCTTTCTTTGTGATTGCCGGAATAAAGCAAATTGAAGGCGTAATATCTTTTGTTTTTCCTAAGAAGGAAGAACGGATTCACATGGGCGGAACTGATGCCGCAGGTCGTGGACAAGACGAGCTCGCCTTGTCTTAGCGTCGTGGAGTTTATTTTTCTTTCTCTTCCCCAGTCGCCGTGGAAGGAGATCACGTCATACCCTTTCCCTGGAAGTTCCAGTTGCAAAGAGAACGCCCGGTCAATGAAAAGGGTTTCTTTTGAACGATTGCGAAAGGCGAAACTTGAGACGAAAGTATCATGCTCTTCGTACAAAGAAAGAAACTGAACGACCTCCGCCTTGTCTTCTAAATCCAGATAAGTGAGCTCAAGAACCTCTCTTTCTCCTTTGCAACTAGGCAAGCGGGGGAGAGAAATTTTTACTTTCTTGGTTTCCACACTTTTCAAAAGGAAGCGATGAGCGAAGTTCCCCTTTTCATCGATATAGCCGAATGAGCAGTTTTGATAGTTCAAGCTTCCAAAGCAAGAGAAAACCGTGGGAGAAGAGTCCTTGTGGAAAGAGAAAGCCTTTTCTTTTTCCTTGGACCCGAAATAGGCGACACGGGGAACGTCGTCCCCATTTAGGCTTAGAAGGAGAAGAGCGTTTTTCGCCTCAAGGCGAATGGTTTTTGAGGTTGCGATTATCATTGTTTTCTCTTCTTTCTGAGCAAGACGATGGTTATTGCGGCTCCCCCAACAAGCAGGACCAAGCAGGGGATGGAAATGCCTAAGACGAGGGGAAGGTTGCTTGAGCTATCTTCTACCACGATCTGAAAGCTTAGCGCTTTCTCGTTCCCCGAACTGTCGATGCAGGAATAATTCACCGTGTAGGTGCCGCTTTTTTCGAAAGTTACTACGTTGTTGATTACGGTAATTCCAACCCCGGATTCGTCTTTCACGCTGCTGACGTAGGCCTCAATTTCCCCATCGGTTTCGTCCGTTCCGCTTGCGCTAGGCAACACAAGTGGAACGCCGACCTTCGTTTTGCTAGGCACTTCGCCAGAAAGGGTGATGACCGGGGCGGTTTTGTCGCTATACCGGATGGAATTCATCTTCACGATAGGATTGTTCGTGACAATGCTCCCGCCTTCGAAACTGGTGGATTCGCTTCCATTGTAGTAGCCGTAATTTAAATAGACGAACCCCTCGTCGTCTTCCAAAGCGCTGCGCTCGATCTTGTAAACCTCGTAAGAGGTGAGAGTTTGGCCGTCTAGAGCAATGTCAATATTGTCATACATCGTGGGATCTAGCGATTCGTTAAAAGGGGTGACGGCTAGGGTATGGTTTCCTTCGGCGACGGAAGAGAGAATTTTGTTGTTTTCTACGTCTAAGGTGCTGCCATCTTCTAACACGTATTGGATATTCACCCGGAAAGTGCCTTCCTGATAGAAGAACATGAAGTAGATGCCTTCTTGCCCGGCGAGGTAGCGCCCATGATGCGGATGCTTGGAAATGCCAAAGCTGAACCAATTGTCGAGGCTCCCTTTATCAAGAAGCTGCGCCACGTCAAAACTGATCTCGATCCCTTTCTCCAGAGAAAGCCCGGCTTTGAAATAGGTGCCTCCGCGGAGAAGGGCCTGCCCATCGCCGATTGTTAGATAACTGGAAGGAGCCCAATTCGCTTCATCAAAGAGCGCCGTGCTTTTTACCGCGTCATCCCCCACGATATTGGGCTTCACGAAAACTTCCCTTTCTAAGTAAGAGGTCCCATAGGAATTGCTGGCGCCGATGCTGATGAAATACTGCCCAATGCCGTCGTCAAGATAAGCGGATTCTTCGGCGGGAAGGAATGAATAACGCCCATCTGCCTCCTCGCTTAATGCGACGTGGCGAAGCGCCCCGGCGTTGGAATAGTAAGTGACGTCGTATGAATAGGTGATGTCATTGTCACCCTCCCCTTCGTCGATGTCGTGCGCGGAGACTTGCGGGATGATGTATTTCTGGCCGGCTCTGCCGTTTTTGGGAAAAGAATAGGCTTCGTCGAAGACCGGATAATGGTCATGGCGCACGACGTTCAGGGTGATTTTTTTGCTCGAGGTATTCGTGGAATAGTCACTGGAAAGGACGCGGAGAGAATATTCCCCGGTCGTCAAGGGCTTAAAGGAATAGGTCCCATCGGGGAGCAAGCTCAGTTTCTCGCTGATTTCTTTGTTGCTTGGATCGAATAGCCTTGCGGTGTAGGGAAGTTCCCCGTCCACCTCATCGATGCTTTTGATCATTCCAAAATTGTAGACATCGCCCGCATAAGCGGTGCTTTCGGGGTCCTCGTAGCTGATGGAAGGGCCCAAGATATCGCTAGGCAAGATATTGGTGACGGAAACGTTCCCATAAGTAGAGATGTATAACTTCCCGTCCCCGTCGGTGATTTCGCTGTTCTTGACCTCGGAATAGCAAAGCCAATCAGCAAATTGCTCCCCTTGATAGAAGATACGGATGCCGTCGGTATAGCCGCTGACCAAAGAGGTCTCAAATTGCAAGGTGTGATCGCGCAAAATACTCCCAGAATACCCTTTATTTAAGGTGATGGGTTCGCCTTTATAGTTATAGGAATCGGTGTAGTATCCGCTTAAAGAGTAACTTGAAGCGGTGTCGTAGCGATAACGGAGATACACGCCGGGAGCCTCGTAGTTCCCTGG
>CAVKPZ010000074.1:0-9198 GCA_963658395.1 Lachnospiraceae bacterium
CAGTACGGCGACAAGCACCGAGGACCGGTCGGATTACGTTTATGGCTCAGCCAAGGCAATGAGAGAAGCCGTTGCCTCGTTCAAAACCAAAAATGGGGACGACGCGACCAAGACATTCGACTCAGATAATGACGGGTACATCGACACGGTCATCATGATTTATTCCGAAACAATGTGCCCAGATTACGATTCAAGTGGGGAGCTTTATTGGGCTTTCCGCTACTACGATTTGTGGAATGACGGCATGACCAAAGTCGACGCCAGTCTCGAAGGGAACAAAGAATCCCCGGTCGGCTTCTCCTACTTCTGGGCTTCCATCGATTTCTCATATTCCGCGGTAGAAAAAGGAGAAGGCGTAGACGCTCACACCTTAATTCACGAATTCGGCCACATTTTAGGCGCGGACGACTATTACAACACCACTTCGAATTCCACGGGCAAAGTAGGTTATGAACCAACGGGCGGAAACATCATGATGGCCTACAACATTTTGGATCATGACGCTTTCAACAAACTTCAATATAGTTGGGTTACCCCTAATTACGTCACGGGCAGTTGCGAGGTGACCATCTCTTCTTTCGAAAAGACGGGAGATTGCATCTTGATCGCAGACGAAGGCGGTTGGAACGGAACCGCTTTCGATGAGTACATTCTCCTTGAACTCTACACCCCAACCGGTCTTAATGAACTCGATTCGAAAGATTATTACAACAATACCTACGCCAAAGGTCAAAGCGAAGCAGGCATACGCATGTGGCACGTCGACAACCGTCTTTATAAATATGACGAGGACGGCTACGAGGCTGGGTGGGCCAGCGACGAGGAAATCAAAACGGGCAATTATGGAAACGATTATCCATCCCTCGCCATCAGCAACAGTTCAACGAATTATTACAGCGACGTCGAAAAGAAAAACTACAACGCTCTAACGCTCATCTCCCCCAAAGGAACGAAATACACGAGCAAAAGCCTTTCGACAAACGAAGACTTGTTCCATAAAGGCGATAAGTTCTCGCTGATTGATGGCTCACTCGAAAATCTCTACGCCCCCTACTTTGGAGGAAAGGCTCACTTCGATAACGGAAGCGACTTCAACTATGAGATTGAAGTAACTGCTTTATCCAGCGAATCCGCAACGATTCGCTTCACCAAAAGAAAGAATTAAGCCGTTTCTACATGGTTTTCGTTACTAGAGAGCTTGCTTTTGCGTCTTTGAATGAACAATTCAAACAAGCAAACGATTTCGTGCACAAGAAGAGGACTAATCATCAATAGACCCACCCACAAGAAGTCCCAGCCTTGCAAGGCAACAACCTGCAAGGCAGTGTTCAAACCAGGGGTGAAAATAAAGAGAACCTGCAAGGCAAGCCCCAAGAAGAAGGCCAGCCAAAGAACAGCGTTCTTATCCGAGAAGATATGGAAGATGCTCTTTTTGGCGTTCACCATGCCAAGCATGTGGAAAAGCTCACTGAGGGAAAGGACGCAGAAAGCCATGGACTGAGCTTCCTCGAGTTTAAGAGGATCGGCGAAGTAGGCGGAAATATCATCTAAATTAAAGGAGAATCCTCGACTCATCCAGAAGGTGGAGAGGAAGGCGATGAGGGTTGCCACACCGACTAAAGCACCATAGCCGAAGACCAGCCCATATCCCCCATGAGCAAACAGGGAATCCTTGGGGTCGCGCGGTCTTTCTTTCATAACGGTCTTACTCTTTTTGTCGACGCCAAGAGCAATGCCAGGCAAGGAATCCGTGACCAAATTAACAAGAAGCAAATGAATCGCGATGAGAGGGCTAGGCAAACCAAGCAAGGCAGCGATAAACATGCAGACAATCTCGCCGACGTTGGAAGAGAGAAGGAAAAGAATGGTCTTTTGGATGTTTTTGTAAATGCCCCTGCCTTCTTCCACTGCTTTGACAATCGAGGAAAAATCGTCGTCCATCAAAATCATGTCCGCGGCGTCTTTTGCAACGTCGGTGCCCGTGATTCCCATGGCGATTCCGCAGTGAGCGGCTTTCAAAGAAGGAGCGTCATTAACGCCGTCCCCTGTCATGGCAACAATCTCACCATTGCGTTGCAGCGCAGCAACGATCGAGCTTTTATTTTCTGGGGAGACGCGCGCGAACACATTCACGTGCCTCACCTTTTCCGCCAACTCGTCTTCGCTGCAAGCATCGATATCCGTCCCCGTCATAACCTGAGAGACGTCCGCAACGATGGTAAGCTGTTTCGCAATAGCGAACGCCGTATCGGGGTGGTCACCCGTGATCATGATGGTGCGCACGCCAGCGCCACGGAGTTCTTCCACGGAGGCTTTCGCGTTTTCTCTCGGAGGATCGATCATGCCGGTTAGTCCAACAAAAGCAAAGTTTTCCTGTCCGGGATAAAGAGCGATAAGCCCAAGAACGCGGAGCCCTGTATTCGACATCGCTTTTACTTGTTCTTCAATTTCCTGAATGTCCGCTTCATCTAAAGGCACAAAAGAACCGTTCTTATAAATCAATCTCGCATCCGGCAAAAGACGTTCAATCGCGCCCTTCTTATAATGGACAACACCATTTTCAACTTGATGCATAGTAGTCATAGTTTTCGAAGTGGAATCAAAAGGAATTTCGTCTACGCGGGGCATAGTTTCATCAAGCCTTGTTTTGCTTAAGCCGATAGCAGAAGCGAAGTCTAGCAATGCAATTTCCGTAGGATCGCCCGTCCTAGTTCCTTCGTTACGCGCGTCATTGCAAAGAGCCATGCCAATCGCGAGTTCTTTGAAGTTCGAATCAAAATCCTTGAATTCAGCACGCCGAGAATTGCTGTAGACATCAACCACCTTCATCTTATTTTGGGTGAGCGTTCCCGTCTTATCGGAGCACACAACCGTAACCGCACCAAGAGTCTCAACGGAAGCCAGCTTTCTAACAACGACATTGTTCTTAGCCATTTTGGTAACGCCATTGGCAAGAACAATTGTGACGATTGCCGTTAAACCCTCCGGGATAGCGGCCACTGCAAGAGCGATTGAATCAAGCAAAGCACTCTGCCAAATAGAAGGCAAATTGCCATCAACAACACCCCAAATAATCTTTGCGACCATCATCAACACGACGACAACGGAAGCGAGAATTCCGAGGAATTTGGAAAGTTTTGCGAGGTTTTTCTCTAAAGGAGTCTCTTCGTTTTCTTCTTTTTGAAGCAGGGAAGCAATTTTGCCTATCTCGGTTTTCATGCCCGTCGCCACAACAACGCCGATGCCTCTGCCATGAACAACAAAAGTCGAGAGGAAGGCTTCGTTTATTCTTTCCGCCAAAGGAGTGTCCTCTTTTAAAACGGCACCCGCTTCCTTTTCTACCGGCACGCTTTCGCCCGTCAAAGAGGATTCGTCGGTCTTAAGCCCTGAAGCAGATAGAAGTCTGAGATCGGCAGGAATGATGTCCCCTTCTTTTAAGACAACAACATCCCCAGGAACCAGCTCTCTAGAAGGAATGACTTTGCTTTGCCCGTCCCGAATGACGTTTGAAGTTGGAGAGCTCATCTTTTTTAGAGCATCGAGAGCCTTCTCGGCTTTCGCTTCTTGGATCGTACCTATAATCGCATTCAAGATAACAACGCCGAAAATGATGAAGACATCAACGAGCCCTGACGCCCCTTCTTGTTTCCAGTTGATGATGGCAAGGATCAAGGAAAGAATCGCGGCCAAGCAAAGAATCAGCGTCATGGGATCGCATAAATTTCCAAAGAACATTCCGAAGACTGTTTTCTTCTTCTTTTCCTGAAGTTCATTGTTTCCGTAGGTGGAAAGCCTCTTCTGAGCTTCCTGTTCACTCAATCCTTTTTCTGCATCGCTAGAAAAAGAGTCAACTACTTCCAAAGCATTTTTGTTTTCGAACATATGTCCTCCTTATCGAAAAACTTCGGTAAGGTCTTGCGAGGCATCTGCCGTTTCCTCCCGGCTTCTCTCGAAGCGTGCTGACGGGTGGGAAGCTTAACGCTACTCTCCTTAACGGGGATTAGATTAACAAAAAGAACGGGAATTAGAAAGAAATTTTAAAATGCTTGCGTTGTTATGACGCAATTTGTTTTCGCTCAGTCCCATTCTTAGGCGCCTTCTCACTTTCTTCAAAGTCCTTCATTAGGGGAGACGAGTTGCTTTGTGTCGCTCGAATGGTCCTGTACATTTTTGGCATTTCTTCTTTGTCATAAAGAAATAGTCTTGCAAAAACGGCTTATTTTCCTTTTCTGCAGGGTTTTTATCGTGCATCGGATCCCATAATTATCTTTCATAGATAGGCCATATCTACTAATGAAAGTCATCTTGCTTTGCACTAAAATCTCTCCAAATGAAGATCTTAGTGACTGGAGCAAACGGCTTCATCGGAAAAAACCTGACGTACCGATTGAAAGAAAAAGGATACGAGGTGTTGTCTTATGACAGGGAAAACACTCGTGATGATTTGAAGTCTTTCGTCAAAGAAGCGGACTTTATCATTCATCTTGCTGGCATTAACCGGCCAATTAAGGAAGAAGAGTTCTTAGACGGCAACGTGAACTTCACAAAAACATTGCTAGACGAACTAAAAGCCAGTGGCAAAAAGACCCCGCTCTTCTTCTCCAGTTCTACCCAGGCTGAAAGAGACAACCCTTATGGCCGATCTAAAAAATTGGCGGAAGACCAGATCTTCTCTTATGGCAAAGCCAATGACAACCCTGTCTACGTTTATCGTCTTTATAACGTCTATGGCAAGTGGTGCCGGCCCAATTACAACTCGGTGATCGCCACTTGGTGTTACAACATCACCCATGGTTTGCCCATCGAGATCAACGAAAACGCTCCAGCCATCGACTTCGTGTATATCGATGATATCGGCGACGAAGTGCTTTCTCTAATCGAAGGGGACAAAAAGGGAAAAAAAGAAATTTGCTATATCCCCGTTTACGACAAAAAAACCTTAAAGGAAATCGCCTCGCTTCTTTATTCCTATAAAGGGTAAGCCACGAGGCCCCCCTCATTGACACCCCCTTCAAAGCCAAACTATATGCGACATATCTCTCTTATTACGAAAGCTCGGATTATTCCTATAAGTTAGATAGCCACGCGGATAATCGCGGCTCCTTCACGGAAATCCTCCGCACGAATGGAGCTGGCCAGTTCTCGGTCAATATCATCAACCCAGGCATTACCAAAGGAAATCACTATCATCACACAAAAAACGAGAAATTCCTCGTGGTCTCGGGAACCTGCGATACATGTTTGCGAAAAATAGACAGTGAGGAAATCATCTCCTACAAAACCAGTGGCGATTCTATGACTGTGGTCGATATACCGCCTGGATATACCCATTCGATCACGAACATTGGAGAAGACAAAGCCGTGGTCTTTATGTGGGCCAGCGAACCCTTTGATCCGAATAAACCCGACACCATTTTCTTGCCCGTCTTGGAGAAATAACTATGAAGAAAATCAAATTAATGACCATTCTCGGAACCCGCCCAGAGATCATCAGGCTCAGCGAGGTTCTAAAAGCCTGTGATAAGGCCTTCGACCATATTTTGGTTCACACCGGCCAAAATTACGATTACGAGCTCAATCAGATTTTCTTTGACCAGCTCGGCCTAAGAAAGCCGGATTTCTATTTAAACGTTGTTGGCAAAAACCTAGGGGAGACCATGGGTCAAGTCATTGCGAAGTCCTATGACCTCATTCAGCAAGAAAAGCCCGATGCTATTTTGATTTTAGGAGATACAAACTCCGCTTTATCCGCAATCGCGGCCAAACGCCTAAAATGCCCAATTTTCCATATGGAAGCAGGCAACCGTTGCTGGGACTGGAACGTTGCCGAAATGACCAACCGCACCATTGTGGACCATATAAGCGACGTCAACCTTCCCTATTCTCATTTCGCCTATGGAAATCTGATGAAGGAAGGCCTTAAGCCGGAGCGCACCTTTATCACCGGTTCTCCGATGAAAGAAGTCATTGACGCGCATATCGATGAAATCCGCTCCTCCAAGATTCTTGAAGAGCAAGGGCTGCAAAAAGACGGCTACATCGTCATGTCCGCACATCGTGAAGAGAACGTCGACATCCCAGAAAAGTTCGATAGACTCTATCCTTCTCTAAATAAAATCGCGGACTGCTTCAAAATGCCAGTCATTTTCTCCGTCCACCCGCGCACAAGAAAAAGGTTTGAGCAAAAAGGTTTCGTGGCCTCACCTTACATCAGAGAAGACAAGCCATTTGGCTTCTTTGATTACTGTGCCCTTCAGCAAAATGCTTATGTCACCTTAAGTGACTCAGGCACTTTGTCGGAAGAAAGCTCGATCCTTGATTTCCCTGCCGTGCTCATAAGAACCTCCACCGAAAGGCAAGAAGCCAATGAGCACGGCTCCATCGTCTTAGGCGGCGTGGATTATGAGACGATTCTCGACGGAATCAAAAAAGCCAGAGAGATTCACAAGCCCGGCAACAACATGCCGATCGTCCCGGATTACAGCCACAACGACGTCTCGACGAAAGTCGTGGAAATCATTAAAAAATACATTGACATCATCAATCAGGAAACCTGGTTAAAAGGCGTCCGCGACGAATTGCACATCTAAGAGAAAAACTCCGTCTCAAGCAAGGCGGAGCTTCTTTCGTTAACGAAAAGCGATTAGAGGGCGAAAACCAAGACGTAAGCGGCCGTGCAGCCCGCTGCAAGAACGCCAGTAAGCACGTAGCCAAGAACTTTTTTGTTGGAGAAAAGCTTGGTGCAAGAACGTAACAAGCAAAAAAGAATGACGGCAGCGCAAACAGCCATGCCGGCAATCTCAAATTGAATGGCATCAGTTTCGGCGATGTAAATTCCACGTTCTGCAACGTTGCTAAGCCCCTCGGCCATTTGATGCCAAGAAGCGAAATCCGCCACGGCAAGAATGGCGAAATCAAACGTGCAGGAGCCAATCATATTGCCGAAACCAGCATCGTAGTTCTTTTTCCGGAAGAGTTGGGCCGTCGAGATGATTTCCGGGATAGAAGTGCCAACGCCCAAAAGCAGGGCGCCGGCAACAGATCCGGAGAGGGCCGGAATCTCGCTTTGGATTGCAGCCGTCAAATAAGTGAGGGCAATAGAAGTGCCGATCAGCAAAAGAGAAGAGACCGCAAACAAAACCCAAATTTTAGTGAGCGACCAAACAGGCATCTCTTTCTCTTCCTCATCATCTTCGCTGGTTTTTGGCTGAATAAAAAGGGTGATGACATAAAGAGCGAAAATGATGATTGAAACAACGTTGATGTCGCCAAGCATTAACTGCCAATTTTTCGGAGCGAAAAAGGCGTAGGCCGCGCAGCCATACATTGCCAGGCAGAATATTCCGTTGAAAACATGCCACCTTTGAAATTTCGCTTCGTGGAAATGTTTGACCCAAATAAAGGTCTCGATAGCCAACACCACCAAATCGAAGATGGTCGAACCAAGAATGTCGCCCACGACGAATGAGGCGTTATGAACAAGGAATATGGAAGAAAAGGCGGTAAAGAGCTCGGGAAGGCTCGTAACTGCGGCGAGAAGAACGCCACCAATAAAAGCGCCTGAAATTTTGGTCTTCTTATCAAGCATATCGACCAAATTGCCGAGCATCATCGACAAAACGACCATGGCCACGAGGTCAAGGAAGTAAACGGGATAGATCCACCACATAAGTTTCTCCTTTGTTAGAAACTTACAAAGTTTCTTCCTTTCCATGTCACTGGTCAAGAAATTAAAACGATTTACCGATCAATAAGACAACTCTTTAAAAGAAAGGGGGAAGAATCAAAAACAAAAACGTGTTTCTATGGCCAAGAGGAAAGGAGGCGAGGCTGTTGAATCTCATGCTATTTGTTTTGATTCTCTTCGCTCTCGAAATCGATAACCTCTTTTTCATCAGACCCTTCTTTATGGATTTTAAGGGACTTTTGCAGGCATTTGTCTATCGATTCCCCAATAATTGCATAAAAAGGGATTGCCAAGAAGACCGCCCAGCCGGGATGCCAAAGGCTGGCCGAGTAGCCTAAAGCAAAGAACGTTATGCAAGAAAGAAAAACAACCGCCCCCGTAAAGGAAGCGAAAGTTTTGCATCGCGCCGTTTCAAATATGCAGCCAGTAAGAGGAACTAAGAAGAAAGCGACCCA
Source organism: Lachnospiraceae bacterium (assembly GCA_963658395.1). Taxonomy (GTDB): domain Bacteria; phylum Bacillota_I; class Bacilli_A; order RFN20; family CAG-826; genus Alloenteromonas. The sequence goes on from CAVKPZ010000074.1 coordinate 8,143, forward strand.
GCCCCAAGACCACACGCCGGAAATAAGGCATCCGCAGACAACATAGGCAGCAGTAATTAGGAAAAGCAAGGATCCGGTTACAATCCCCTCAGCGAGACGAAGCTTATTGCTTTCTTCCCCAGGAAATTTTGAGACGGAACCCAAATTAACTTCCGATCCATCGCTGTCTTTTACGAATATCCCATGGGGCCCAATGTGAACCTCATCGCCTCCATCTTTAACATGTATCCCGCGCGGTCCGATATAGACCCGCTCCTTCAAATCCGAGGAATCATCATTGAACACATCTTCTCCGTTCTTCTTGTCTTCATCTTCTTCTGAATGGGAAGAGCTCTCTTTCGTTTGCTCTTTCACAATGGTGTCTATATTGTCATCCGTCTTTAAAAGGTCATCTAAGGAAACCCCATAAAGTTTGGCAAGGCAAATAAGATTATCGGTATCCGGCGAAGCTTCCGCACGTTCCCATTTTGAGACGGCCTGGCGAGACAAACCTAGTTTTGCGGCAAGCTCTTCTTGAGAGAGGCCATTCTTTTTTCTTAGGTTTACCAGACGATTTGCGATTTCAATGTTCATGTTATTACCTCCGAACGCCTTTAGATTGCTTCTGAACAAAGTTTCAAACAAGAAACTCTGCTTTTCAATGGCGCAACTACCAGTTGCAAATGAAAAGAATCAAGAGAACTAAGAACCAATCAGTGAAGCAAAACAAAGAAAAAACCCAGCATGAAGCTGAGTCATAAATTCAATGGTGCCCGAAGCCGGACTCGAACCGGCACGTCCTCATCAGACATTGGATTTTGAGTCCAACGCGTCTACCGATTCCACCATTCGGGCGTGGTGCTTTCGTTGCTCACAAAAGCCTATGAATTATAAGAATTAGGGTTTTGCCTTTCAATAGAGAAACGCACGAAAGCATCGCTGAAGCATTTAGAAGAAACTTTTAATTACGAGTCAATCTCCCAAAAAGCCCGCAAAAACCCCACAAAGGAATTCAGAAGGCGTTTCATTAAGGAATACTACTTATTCAATTGGGGGCGCAGCGTCTCCGCTAAAGCG
>CAVKPZ010000074.1:9208-9764 GCA_963658395.1 Lachnospiraceae bacterium
GTGTGCAATATCCTTGATGCTATGATTCGAGGTGTTAACCATAAAATCATAGTTGACTTTGTCGCCCCACTTTTTGCCCGTGTAAAATTCATAGTATTTAGAGCGGTTCTTATCGATTTTCTTAATCTTCTTTGCAAGCGTCTTGTCATTAGAGTTATCCGGGGATTCATCCCTTTCCTTGCAGCGAGCAATCTTGTTTGCCAAATCCGCATAAACGAATACACGTGTTGGCTTAAATTCCTTAAGGACCTCATCTGCACAACGCCCGATAATGACGCAAGAGGACTTTTCAGCAAGCTCTTTTAATATCTTCGCCTGGGCGGCATAGATGTCGATTGACTGATCAAGATGGGGGTCGCCTGCCGTGGAAAAAGACATCCCATAATGAATCGGGAGCAGGGGCACTGGCTTCTTTTCGGTAACTTGCTCAATGTACTCAAGGCAATAAGGGGTTTGCTCCTCGATTTCTAGAAGAATTTCCCTATCGTAATAGGCGATGCCTAGCTCATCCGCGATGCGCCTTCCAAGCTCACGTCCACCGCTGCCGAATTCACGG
>CAVKPZ010000075.1:0-9578 GCA_963658395.1 Lachnospiraceae bacterium
CTTTATCAAGCGAGGATTCATCCTCTGACGCAAGCATGCTCATTAAGCGAAAACGAATGCACCTCCCTCCTAAAAGCCATCCAGAATATTCTGAAAGAGGCCATTGAGCTCGGCGGGAGCACGATTAGAAGCTACCACCCAAAAGAGGGCGTTTCCGGGAATATGCAAACCAAACTTCTCGCTTACGGCAAAGCGGACTCCCTTTGTCCGCGCTGCGGATGCAAATTGAAACGCATCACCCTAAACGGAAGAGGGACGACTTTCTGCCCGCTTTGCCAAAAGGAGAAAAATAAAAGATACGTCGTCGGAGTCTTGGGGCCCATCCATTCCGGCAAAAGCACCGTTTCTTCTTTCTTGGCCGACAAAGGTTACCTTCTCTTCGACGCGGACAAAGAGGCGAAAAAGCTTTATAGTCTTAAATCCGTCCGGACTAAAGTCGTCAAGCTTTTTCCATCGTCCCTAAAAGACGATGGAGGCATCGACTTCGGCTGCATCCGAAAGGAAATCGCCTGCAACTCCAGCAAAAAGGCAGTCTTGAATAAAATCATATTCCCCTTAATTAAGCAAAAAGCCCGCAGTTTCATTTTGAAATCCCCGCAAAACTCAAACATCGTCTTGGATGTTCCTCTGCTTTTTGAGGCGGAGATGGGCGAGCTTTGCTCTTTGACCATCCTTGTTCTTTCTTCCCCGGAGTTGCAAAGAAAACGCCTTCTGGAGGAAGGCAAAGACGCCGATCATCTTTTAGCCTTGAATCAAGATTACCCCACAAAAAAAGCGAGGGAACTTGCCTCGCTAGTTCTCATGAACGAGGGGTCGTTGCTCTCCTTGAAAGAGGAGCTTTACGAAAAGCTTCAATAAAGATCGGCCCCACTGACGTCGATTTCTTTCACGCAGTAATCTTTTAACAGCTGGTAAAGCTGCTTCGCCCTGATCGGTCCGACCTTTTCAGAATAAAGGGAGCAGATTTCCCTAAAGTTGAGGGAAGAAGCAAAGCAAGTCATGAGATTGTGCTGGGAGCGATAAGTGAGCAAAGGGAAAAGAAAGGTCGAAAAATTGTATTCGCTGACGAATTCCGCCCCAAGGCCATCCAAAACAAGGAGTGGGCAGTTCGAGTAGGCGTCGAATTTCTTCCCATACTCCTCTTTGTCTCCGAAGGAAAGGCTCTTAAGTTCTTCAATCAAGGAGTTTGCAGAAAGGAAGGCGACGGGTGCCCCGATCCGGTCGGCATACATATTCGAGAAAGAAGCAAGCATCACGGATTTCCCAGAGCGTTTCCCGCCCACGAGGTAAAGCCATCTGTTGCTCTTTTTCAAAAGAATTTTGGTCATCTCCACCAAAGCATCATTTCTCTTTTTCGTGCGATCAACGTTATTGAGATCGTAATCCTTCCATTCTTTCGGGAACTCATGCTTAAGGTATTTCGCCTCGAAATGCGCTTCGTCCTGAGCGAGCGCGCAGGGATCATAATGGCGGTCAAGATAGCCATCTTCAAGCTCCAGACGGATGTTGAAATGAGGATTGCTTTTCTTGCAGCCAGCTAGCCCTGGGCAAGAGGCGCAATAAGCGAGGTCTTCCTGCAAATCCAAAAGAGGGCCAACAAACTCTTTCACCTGGCCTTTGCTTAGGCCAAGACGCTGAATAGTCGCATAGACCTCAGGGTCCTTCCTGAATCCTTCTATTGCTTCTTTTTTCGCTTCCTCTAAGTCAGAGCCCCCCCTCAAGGATGAGGGCAAAACCATCTTTTTCATTTCTTCTCTCCACCGAAGAGCTCGGCTAAGGCGGCGTCGACCTCCTCGTCGCTCACTTGCTGAGGCTTATCTTCGCTCACTTCTTCTTTCGCCGCAATAAAATAAGCCTTTCCTTTCGAGGAAGAAAAACTCGGCGCGGTTTTCTTCTCTTTCCTCCGGCTGCAGAGATACTCCCAGGCGTCCCGGCTGGTCCTGCAATCTTCGCGAACTAGCGAGGCGCCGACTTTATCGGCGTAGCCATAAGGCAGCTCGTTGTCGTTCTTTAGCAGAGTGAACCAAAGCAAAGCGTTAATAGAAGGGTCAGAAAGCCCTAAGTCGGAAGCAAGATGGGTCAAAAGCCTAAGATCGCTAGCAGCGGGCTTGTGGCCTTTTTGAAGGTAGGAAAGGAACTTCACAGGTTTCAGCGAATCCATCAGACGAAGCAAATCCGCGTTGACAGAATCGGAAGATATCTGGCTTTTGTGCCCTTTTTGCTGGTGAAGGTAAGGGAAAGAAAGAGAATCGCGGCAAGCTTTTTCCAAAACGACGAAATCCACCCGTTTCCCTTTTTCAAGATAGCCTTTAAAGGAGTCGAAGACGAATTGGGCAATCGATTTCGAGTCGAGACAATACAAAGCGGAGAGCCTATCGATGCGCGAAATCTCCTCTTCGCTCAGAGCGTCCATCCTGCCTCCAAGCGACTCGAACGTCTCTTGGAACTCGCGGTAATCAAAAGCGGTTTTCGCCCCGCCGTTCTTCGCCCCCTTCTTACGACTAACTTTAAATAAGGGGTCGGAAAGGTTGGGAGAAAAAAAGGAAGGGAAGGTTTCGCTGACTTCCGCGAAGCCCTTGGTCTCGTTTCTCTCGCTTAAACCGAATTTGGTTTCAAGCCTAGAGACGTCTTCTTCGCCTAGATAAGTGGCCAAAACGCCGCGGAAAAGCACATCGCCCAGGAAAGAAGAAGGTTCTAAAGGAGAGCAAAGGCTGTAGATAAAATAATGAATCCCCCCATCCTCACGATAAAAAGTTTTGACTAACCCCACCGCTTCTAGAGGGAGCATCGCCTTGTAGAATTCCCCAGGGCTAAGCTGCAATTTCACGAGAAGATGCTCATGGGTCTTTGCCCCCGCGCCTTCGCCAAGCAAAGCAAAATAAGTCCCAAAGGCATCCGTGCCGATTAAAGGGAGATATAAATCGCCCATCGCAAGCAGGGACGAAGAGGAGAATCCGCCTTCCTTCCTGACCTCGAAAAAGTCTTTTGCTCCCAAATTTTTCATGGGCATACTCTATCACTCATCCAAAAAATGAGAAAGGAAAAATATCGACACTAACGAACGTTTTTAGGTTTTTCCACAATAGAAATCCCGATAGAAACAAGCAAATTTTGATTTTTCCACAATCTTTTTTCTTAGGCGCGCGCAAGTGGGGCGTACACACGCGAGGGAAAAGTTCTATAATGTGCCCGCAATTTGTAAGGAACGAAACATGATTCACAAAATTGGTATCTTAACCTCGGGCGGCGACGCTCCGGGCATGAACTGCGCCATCCGCTCCGTCGTACGCTCAGCGCTTCATTATGGCTTGGAAGTCTATGGCATTATGGACGGCTATCGCGGTCTCGTCGAAGGCGGGGACAACATCTTTAAAATGGACCGCTCTTCGGTAAGCGACATCGTGAATAGAGGCGGGACGATTTTAGGAACGGCCAGACTGCGCGAATTCAAAGAAGAATCGGTCCGTCAAATCGCCGTCAATAATCTGAAGGCCCTTGGCATCGACGCGCTTGTCGTGGTCGGTGGCGACGGCTCCTACATGGGCGCGAAGAGGCTAACGGAGATGGGCATCGACTGCGTCGGCCTCCCGGGGACGATCGATAACGATATCGCTTCAACAGACTACACGATTGGTTTCGACACCTGCTTGAACACCATCATGTACTGCATCGACCACATCAGAGACACCACAGAATCCCATCAGCGCTGCGCCGTGATCGAGGTCATGGGCAATCACTGCGGCGACCTTGCGCTTTTCTCTGGCATCGCCGAAGGCGCCGAGATCATCATCACCCCCGATCACCCGATCCCGGAAGAAGAGATTATGGCCTCGCTCAAAGCGATGTATCAGGCAAAAAGAAAAAGAGCCATCGTCATAGTTTCGGAGAAAATTTATCCTGACATCAACGCTTTCGCCGCGAAGATTCAGGAGCAGACCGGATTTGAGACAAAAGCAGAGGTCCTCGGACGCGTTCAGCGCGGCGGCACTCCTAGCGCATTTGACCGGATTCTGGCGGCTAGAATGGGCGCTTATGCCGTCGACTGTTTGCTTTCGGGCAAAGCGGGCATCTGCATCGGCATGGTGAACAACAAAATCGTTGACTATGACATATACGAAGCCTTGAAGCTTCCACGCGACAAGCATATGTCCATGCTTCGCCTTGTGGATATCCTCAACTGAAATTAGGGCCAATTGGCCCTTTTCGCTTATTTTTTCAAGGAGCCTATCAATGTTACTTAACATCAATAAGAAAACAAAAATCGTCTGCACCATCGGACCCGCTTCAGACAGCGCCGAGATGATCACCAAACTCTACGAAGCCGGCATGAATGTGATGAGGGTCAATTTCTCTCACGGCACCCACGAGGAGCAGCTGAAGAAAATCAAGATCGTCCGCGAGATGGAAAAGCAAGGGATTTATATCCCGGTCGCGCTCGACACCAAAGGCCCGGAGATCCGCACAGGCTACATGCAAAAAGGCGGAGTCGACGTGCGAAGCGGCCAGAAGATGAAGATTCTGATGGAAGAAGTCGTTGGCGACCACTCCCGCTTCTCCGTCACTTACCAAGGCCTCTACGACGACGTCAAAGTGGGCGATCACATCCTGATTGACGATGGGGAGCTCGACTTCGAGGTCAAAGGCAAGGACTCCAACGAACGCTCCTTGCTCGTCGAAGCCAAGAACGCCCATCTTCTAAAAGACCAAAAAGGGGTCAACTGCCCCTTCTCGCGCCTATCGATGCCCTTTATCTCCGCCCAAGATGAGAACGACCTGAAATTCGGCTGCGAGCAGCACGTCGATGCGATTTTCGCTTCCTTCACCCGCCGGCCCGAAGACATCCTCGACATCAAGAAAATCCTCGCCAAATACGGCGACCCGGACATTCCGGTCTTCGCCAAAATCGAAAACCCCGAAGGCGTCAGCAAAATCGACCAGATCATCGATGCAGCCGATGGGGTCATGGTCGCCAGAGGAGACCTCGGCGTCGAAGTCCCCGCCGAAGAAGTCCCGGTCATTCAACGTCACATGATCGAAAGATGCCGCCAGAAGGGCAAGCCGGTCATCACGGCGACCCAGATGCTTGACTCCATGCAGCAAAACCCCCGCCCGACCAGAGCCGAGGTGTCCGATGTGGCAACCGCTATCGAAGAAAGTTCCGACTGCGTGATGCTCTCTGGGGAAAGTGCCTCGGGCAAATACCCCATCGAAGCCGTCGAAATGCAAGCCAAGATTAGCAAGACGATGGAGAAATACCTCAATTACGAAAACCTCGCCAAAGAGGCCTACGACACCAGCGAGCATTCCAACAACGACGCGATTTCTAACGCCGTGGCGAACACCGCTCTATTAATCGGAGCCAAGCTTATCGTGAACTTCACCGAAACCGGCAATTCGACCCGTCGCATTTCCAAATCTCGCCCTTGCTGCCCGATCATCTCAATCACCAATCGCAGAAGCACCGCTTTGCGCTCTGCCTGGTATTGGGGCGCCTACTCCGTTTTGCTTAAGACGCCAATGCCGGTTTTCATTGAGGAGATGGAGGTATTGGCCCTGAAAGTCGCGCGCGACCTTGGCATTGCTCCAGGCTCGCCGATCATCCTCGCCGGGGGGACGCCCACGGGCGCAGGCAAAACGAACTTCATGCGAATCCTTGAGGCCAATGAGATCAAGGAACTCGAATAGGAAGAATTCTAAAGAGCCTTTAAGCCGCTTTGCACTCGTTCGCGAAGCGGTTTTCATTTGGCTCAAGCCGCTTGAGTTCATCATTCCATTCGCCGCCCTTCTGTCATAAGCAGGCGCTTGCCGAAGATATGTCTTATGTGATCTAAAAACTACCTTTCTCCCCCATAGCGGCCCGAAGAGATTTGAAAATAAATCTCCAAAAGCAGGGCGTTATGGTAATCGCGGATGTCCAAGTTCGTCTGCTCGATAAAAGAATTCAAACGATAGTTGAATGTGTTGCGATGAATGAAAAGCTCTTTCGCGGACAAAGAAGCGTCAAGGCCACAGCGGAGATAGGTCCCCGCGGTGAGAAGAAGCTCGTGGTCAAGATGGGAAAAGCAGGAAGAAAGAAGAGGAACTGAGGTGTAGTCAGCGAAGCTCATTTCTTTCATGAGGACATCAGTTGGGAAAACGGCTTGGTTGGGAAAATAGGCCAAGGCGTCTTTGAGCAATTTCTTGCTGAGCTCCCCCCGGTCATGCGTAGCCAAAAAGCTGATGGACCCGCCTAAATCTTCTCTCAAAGGCAGCATCACGGAAGAGAAGCTAGAATAGCTTTCTTTCGGCAAAATGAGCTCCCCTTCGTAAGGAGAATAGTAAGCCAAGGTCTCTAAATCGATGCCAAGGCCTTCCAAGGCCGCTTCGAAAGGCTTTTTGGAAACGGGGATATTGGACAGGAAAAGATAATGCTTGTTCATCCTAAACCTTCAGCACGTAGCATTCGTAAGGGCGCAAAGCAAAGACGTGGTCCTTCAAAAGCACGCCTTCGTAGTTATGAAGCACCACATCCAAAATGTTGTAATAGAAGCTGAAATAACATTGGGTGGAGCGCATGTTGGCAATCACGATAAGGCGCTCTGGGCCATCATGGTAGAAAGCGAAGACATCGGGATGGTTGCGGTCAAGGAGATGGAATTCACCGTGGAGAACCTGATTGTTAATCTGGGGGTTCTTGCGAAGAGAGATCGCGTATTTGTAAAAAGAGAGTATGGAGTCAGGATCCGCTTCTTCGATTGCCACATTCACCCCCTGGACGTTGTTTTGATTCGTTTTATAGCGCCCTGGGGCAAGCGAAAAGCCGGCGAAAGGCCTATCATCCCATTGAAAGGGCGTTCTTGCGCTTACTCGGGACGTGCGGTTCAGATAGTCGAGGATTGCCTGCTCGCTATAGCCGAGTTTTCGATAAGCATCGATTTCGTTACGGCTCCCCACGTCCGCGGAGAAATCCTCAAGGGAAGAGTAGGTCACGTTACTCATCCCAATCTCATCTCCCATGTAGATAAAAGGGGTGCCGTAAAGGAAAAGCAAAACACTGATCAAGCAAGTCGCGCTTTCCTTGCGGAAACTGATGTCGCCATATTGCGACACGACGCGAGGATGATCGTGGTTGCACCAATAGACAGGCATGTCGGAGGTCGCGTGGCAAAGCGAGTACCAACGCAGGAAGTTATCTTTCAAAGAAATCACATTCGTGAAGATTTCTTCTTTTTTCTTGCCGATGGAAAGGTAAGAGCCGTTCTCCCAAACCGTATCAAAATTAAAGGCCATATTGATGAGACCGCTCCGGCGGTCGGTGAGCCTAGAGACCTCTTCCGGCGATACGCACCCGCCCATCTCTCCAACGATAAGGCAATCATAGCGGGAGAAAACTCTATCTTTGAGCTCGTTCAGGTAGCTCCATAGTTCTGGGCGATTGGAAAACTCGCTGGGATCATAGGCGAGCCCAAGAGAATTCAGAGGGACGCTAGAATCCTCGAACGTTTCGTTTTTGGCAAGATGAGCGAGGGCGTCAAGACGGAAGCCATCCACGCCTAATTCAAGGTAAAACTCCGCAATTTCGCAATATTTCTGACGCACCTTGGGGTTGGACCAATTTACATCCGGCATGTTTTTCGAAAAAAGATGGAAATAAAAGTCGTCCGTCCCAGGGACGTTTTCCCAGACGGAAGTATCGAAGAAACCTTGCCAATTGTTGGGAGGGAGAAGTTTCCCATCCACGCGCTTGCCTTTTCGAAAATAATAGAAAGAGCGCTCCTCAGAGGCAGGATCGCTCAGCGCTTTTTGGAACCATTCATGCTGGGCGCTCGTGTGGTTTAAGGGCAGATCAAGAAGGATGCGGATGCCTCGGTCATGGGCTTGCTTGAGAAGGCTTTTCAGATCTTCCATATCGCCGAACTTCGGATTGATACATGAATAATCGGAAACGTCGTATCCTCCATCTTCCATCGGGGAAGCGAAAATTGGGCAGACCCAAAGAAGATTGACGCCTAAGGAAGAAAGGTAGTCCAACCGGCTCTCGATGCCCTTCAAATCGCCCACGCCATCGTTATTGCTATCCGCGAAGGATTCGGGATAGATGATGTAACCGATTGAGTTTTCCCACCAAGAACGAGCCATATTAAGCGCCTTTCTTTTCTCGAAGAAGCATCGCGATGCCAATTAAATCTAACGCCAAGAAAACGGAAGCAAAGGTTATATATAGAATGCTTCCGATGCCCAAGGGTTGGCTATGCTTTTCGGAAACGTAAATCGGAAGGACAAAGGAGCAGAGAGCCAAGCCAAGAAAAAGAAAGATGCCGTGGATGGCGGTTAAGCCTAGGCTCATAGAGACGTTGGATTTCTCATGCGTTAAGCTGGCGGCAAAAATCCATAGCCCCATGGAGCCAGAGGCAATCGTCAAAGAGAACAGGGTTATGCCAGCCGGAGAGGGATCGTATTTGCGAATCTGGGCCAGTTTTAAAGCGGAGGAGCCAACTTCCTGGCCGCCGAAAATCAAATCGTACCAAGAGGGGCAGATCGGCTCATTCCCATAAGCCTTCCCCATGAAACAGAAGAAAAGAAAAGCGGATCCAAGCGCGGCAAGACATATGAGGATTTTCCGAGCAAGAACCTTCTTGTTCATGTGCAAAAGTCTAAACCAATAGGGAACTTAGTTCAATTGCGCGCGCGTGTAGTTACTTTTCTAGGCAAGCGGCCACATACGCTTGCCCTAATCTCTTGAATTTCTCATCGCCAGAAAAGAACGCCAAGTCTTTTCCTTTTGACGTTAAATACTCGTTCGCCGATTCTAGAAGGGTCTCCCCTCCTTTCCCGCTTAGCACCCTGCCCAAAAGGAAGGCGTCAGTGAAATCAACGAACAAAGAGAAATAAAGAACGCTCGAGCCTAAGCGCTTGCCAAGTTCTCGATATGCCCGCAAAACCGCCTTATCTCCTTTTTCCGCAAGCCTTTGAGCCATAGAAAGTTTCTCAGGCAAAGACCCAATCAATTGCGCGCCGTTTTCTTCCGCTAAAGCGACAATCCCTTTTTGGGAAAGATATTCGGAGGCAGAGCCCTGGATGCCTAACTGATAATGATATTTCGCAGACGCGCAGAAATTAACCGGCACCTTGCTTAATTCGTTTAAATAGGGATGGAGAAACCCATCCTCAACATAGCCCCCAGCAAGGGAAGTCCCTAAGGAAAGCCCAAGAACCGATTTCTTATTGTAAAGAAGCGAGGCGCCTAGCGCCGAAGCATCGCCGTCGTTGATTAAGCTGAAAACCGCCCCGGGAAAAAGATCGGCGCAAAGCTCTTTTAGCAACACACGTATCCTCTCTTTTTTATCTTTCTCGTCGCATGCGCTGAAAAGAGAAGGATAGATAAGAGTCTCATCTTCGACGACCCCCGAAGTCGAGATTCCCACCGAATCGACGCGTTCTAGGTAAGACGAGGCTTTAAGCAAAGCGGTGCGGAGATGCTTTTCGTGATAGGAATAATCCGTGGCTTTTTTCGGCGACCAAGGAATCTCGGAAGAATAAACGACTTCGCCATCTTGGATCGCCATCGCCTTGATGTCGCTCCCGCCAAGGTCCAAGCC
>CAVKPZ010000076.1:0-9055 GCA_963658395.1 Lachnospiraceae bacterium
TCAGACTAAATGCAGTTTCATTGTGAAAACGTTGCATTAACTATTAGAACTAACGTTTCCCAAAAATTCTGCTTGATTAACCTTGCCTTGATGACTATAGTATCTAAGCCGTGGCGCAATTGGTGAAACGGTTAACACAACCGGCTGTGAACCGGTCATGAATGGGTTCGACTCCCATATTGCGCCCCAGTATTGAACTTATGGCACCGATCGAAAGCTTGGCGCCTTTTTTTGCGCCCGAAAAGAACGGCTTAACGACCTTCGACCCTCACGAAGGATAAATGCTAATGGGGCTATCTATAACTTCAATTGATGATTTCAAACAGGAGACGTTTGAAAAATTACTCGAAGGTCGTTGACTTTATCAACGTATAAAAGCTTCTTCTTTAAAGAAGAAAGATCATTTGTCCCTTTTTAAAACCGAGGAATTTTACATTCAATTGACATTTCTTTTTCCTTCCGTTGGTGGTTCGAGCTAAGCCGAAAGCAAAGAATGTGGTCGTTCAAAAAAAGGAAAAAAGAAATGAAACAAAAAAACATTCTGCTCCTCATGTCTCTAGCTGGCTTAGTGGCCTGCAGCAGTGGAGCAAACTTCGATTCTTCGAAATCGATCACCGTCATCACTAGAGAAGATGGTTCGGGAACAAAAAGCGCCTTCATGGAGATCCTTGGTCTTAAAGGGAAGGCTGACGTCGAGAACGCGGTCATCCAAACCGGTACCGCCGCGGTTATGCAGGAAGTCTCCTCTAACCCCTACGCGATTGCGTTTGATTCCCTTGGCTACGTCACTGACGACGTTAAGAAACTCAACGTGGATGGCGTCGAGCCAACCATCGCGAACATTAAAAGCGGCACTTACACCATCTCCCGCCCTTTAAACGTTATCTACAAAGAAGACACGATCAAAAACAGTTCAGTTTTCTCCGCTTATCTCGACTTCCTTAAGAGCAGCGATGCCCAAACCATCATCTCTAGTGAAGGCTACGTCTCCGTTCAAGACAGCGCTGTTGCTTATACCAAGAACGATTCTTTAAGCGGCACCATCAACATCGCTGGCTCCACTTCTTTAAAGCCCCTCATGGAAAAGCTTGCCGAAAAATTTGAAACCTATCAGCCCAGCGTCAAGGTTAATGTCGCTGGCGGCGGATCCGGTACCGGTTATACCAATGGTGAGAATGGTACCTCCGACTTCGGCATGATTTCCGAGGTCTTCAATTCTTCCAAGGCATCCTCTTGCGTCTATTACACGGTTGCCAAAGACGGCATAGCGGTTATCGTCAACAAGAAGAACCCTTTAGCTAACATCAGCAAAACGGATCTCAGCAACGTTTATAACAGCGAGAAAACTGGCGACGAGCATATCACCAAATGGAGTCAACTCATCGCCGAATAAAATGCAGTGAGGATGACGTCGCAAAAGTGACATTCTTCCTTTGCGCGGGGATTTCGATCCTCGTGCTTTTCTGCATTGTCATGTACCTTTTCTGCAACGGGATTCCCTTTGTTGCGCGATATGGCTTTTCCGCGTTTTTGTTCGGGGCGAAGTGGGACATCGCCTCTTCCGATCCGAAATATGGCATCCTCGCGATGTCTTTGACGACGCTTATCCTAACGACCATCTCGACTTTAATCGGCGGCATCATGGGAGTCTTCTCCGCCGTCGCCTTATTCAAATTCATCCCCAAGAAGATCGCCGGAGTTTGCAATTATTTAATCCAACTGCTTTCTGGAATCCCCTCGGTCGTCTTTGGGCTCTTTGGCATGACCTTCATTGTGCCGTTCGTCCGCGATTACATTTCTAGTAACGGGGTGGGATATGGCATTCTTAGCTCTTCCATCGTTTTAGGCGTGATGATTCTTCCAACCGTCACATCGATGTCTCTTAACGCCCTTAACGCGGTGGACAAATCCTATTACGAAGGCTCGCTCGCCCTAGGCATGAACAAGGTTCAAAGCGTATTTCAAGCGGTGCTTCCTAGTGCGAAAAGCGGCATTTTTGCGGGGATAATTCTTGGCTTGGGGCGCGCCCTTGGCGAGACGATGGCTGTCATGATGGTCATCGGAGGCAGCGCGGTTATGCCGACTTCGCTTACCAAAAGCGTCCGTACATTGACCGCGAATATCGCTATGGGCGCCAATGAACTAACGGGAGAACCGCTTGAGGCGCTCATCGCCTGCGGCTGCGTCTTATTCATCTTTACCTTGCTAATTTACTTAGCGCTTGGCTTGCTGAACCGGAAGAGGAAAGAAAAATGAGACGCAAATTGAATCTTATCTTTCACGGGAGCTTGCTTGGAGCTTCCTATATCTCCCTCGGCGTTTCCCTGATCGCCTTGTTCGCCATACTTATTTATATCACGGTGAATGGCGGAAGCCATTTGTCCTGGGACTTTCTGTTTGGAAAATACTCTTCAAATAACATCTCGATCTTGCCTGCGCTTGTTGGCACCCTGGAGCTAGTGGTCTTCTCTCTTCTTTTTGCTTTCCCTCTTGGGCTGGCTTCGGCGATTTTCCTTTCGGAATACGCTAAAAGTGAGAAGTGGTATGTCACGGTCATACGGGTGTGCTTCGAGACCCTCTCCGGAATCCCCTCAATCGTCTACGGCTTATTTGGCTATCTGGTTTTCACCGTTTCCTTTGGCTGGGGCTATTCATTGATGGGCGGCGCCTTGACTCTTGCCATTATGATCCTCCCTCTTATCGTAAGAGGCTGCGAGGAGGCCTTGCGCGCCGTTCCACAAAATCTAAGAGAAGGGAGCTACGCTTTGGGAACCAACAAAGTCAGAACGATCTTCCACGTGGTTCTTCCTTCCGCGGTTCCTGGCATTCTGACTTCTCTCCTCCTAAGCGTCGGCCGCGTGCTTTCGGAATCGGCCGTTCTGATCCTCACGATCGGCATGGTGACCAATCGAGTCCCCGCCTCCCCAATGGACAGTGGCACTTCTCTTGCTTTGGACATCTATTACTTCGCGAACTTCGGTCACATCGATGAGGCATTCGCGACCTCCTTTGTTCTGCTCATCCTCATTTTGGCTTTCAACGGAGCTTCGGTGCTCGTTTCGCGTATCTATCAGAAAAAGAAAGGATTGGTATGAAACTATTGAAAAAGAAAAATCCGTCCGACTCATATCTCAAAAATGGCGAGATTGAAGTGCGCGGCCTCAATCTTCATTATGGGAGTTTCCACGCTCTCAAGGGTATTAACCTCAAGATTGAAGAAGGAACCGTAAATGCCTTCATTGGGCCTAGCGGATGCGGCAAATCGACATTTCTTCGTTGTCTCGATCGCATGAATGATTTGATTCCCGGCTGCAAAGTCGAAGGGGAGTGTAAGGTGGGTGGCATCGATGTTTATGATCCCAAGACCGATGTAAACCTGCTAAGAAAAGAAGTGGGGATGGTCTTTCAAAAGCCGAACCCCTTCCCGATGTCAATCTATGACAACATCGCCTATGCACCCCGCAATTTTGGGATTCATAAAAAGTCGGAATTAGACGAAATCGTTGCGAATTCATTGCAAAAAGCCGCTATTTTTGATGAAGTGAAAGATTGTCTTGGCAAAAGCGCCCTTTCTTTGTCGGGCGGCCAGCAGCAAAGACTTTGCATTGCGAGGGCTCTTTCGGTTAAACCGAAGATCCTTTTGATGGATGAGCCAACTAGCGCTCTTGACCCGATTTCTACTTCGGTCATCGAAGACCTACTCACAAGGCTCAAAAAGGAGATGACGATTGTTATTGTTACCCACAACATGCAGCAGGCCGCCCGCGTGGCAGACATCACTTCTTTCTTTTTGCTTGGCGAGCTCATTGAAACGGAGAGCACCGAAAAGCTCTTCACTGCTCCACAGGACAAACGTACCGAAAACTACATTACCGGGAGGTTCGGATAATATGAAAATTACAACGATTGATCGCAAAAAAGTCATCTTGAATTCGCTTACCACGAAAATGGCTTTCAAATGCGAGAGGATGATGAAAGACGCTTTAAATGCGTTTTATTCCCTCGATGGCCAAAAAGGCTCGGGCTTAGCGGAAGAAGACAAGGTGGTTGATGGCTATTATTCAGAGATTGAGGGCATTTGCCTTAAGACGATGCTTCTTGATCATCCGGTGGCCAGCGACTTTCTCTTCATTTCAAGCACTTTGAAGATGATCACGGATTTCGAACGCATTGGCGACTATGCGGTGGATATCGGTGAGGAGGCATCTTTTTTGGCCAGCAAAGGGAAGTTCGTTTTTCCAAAAAATCTGAAGGAACTCTCTGATGCGGTGATAAACATCGTGGAAGAGGCAATACAATCCTACGTGAATCTCGATGCTTGCCGCGGCGCCCATCTTGATGAGCTTGACGACAAGGTGGATACCCTTTTCGCTTCTTTGAAGGATGAGATTCTTTTCCAGGAGGGCAAAAAAGAAAACGCTATCTTTATGCTTGTAAGCAAATATTTAGAGAGAGTCGCCGATCATTGCGTTAACATAGGCGAGTGGATTACTTACTTAGAGACGGGGAACCGAAAATGAGGGGGGATGGAAAACCGCTCATTTACTGCGTGGACGACGACAAAAGCATCCGGGATTTCTTACAACTGGCTTTGCAAATGGGCTCATTTGAGGCTGCTTGCTTTGAAAACGCAGCGCCTTTTTACGACGCTTTGAAAGAAAAGAAACCTGATTTGGTTCTTCTGGATGTGATGATGGATGGGGATGATGGCTATACGGTCATCTCCAAAATCAAAGCCGATCCTGTCACCAAGGATATCCCGGTGATCTTTCTTTCCGCGAAAGAGAACGAAGGAGACAAGGTGAAGGGCCTCGACTTAGGGGCGGATGACTTCATCGAAAAGCCTTTTGGCGTGATGGAACTCATCGCCCGGATCAAGGCGAGCCTGAGAAAAAGCGTCAAAGAGAGCGATTACCTTTCTTATAAAAACATCCGGATGGACCTAAAGCTTCATCGCGTATTCATCTCCGAAGAAGAGAAGCCTTTGACACGGAAAGAATTCGACCTCCTTCGTTATTTCCTTTCAAACACCGACCGCGTCCTTAAAAAAGAGGATGTCTTCCTTGCCGTGTGGGAAGAGGAACAAGTGGAAAGCAGAAGCCTTGACGTTTATATCGCTAGGCTCAATAAAATCCTTCAGCCCAGTTGCCATATCGACACAATTCGTGGGGTGGGGGTAATCCTGAAATGAAAAGGTTCACGAGGCTTCTAATTTGCTTTTGCGTCCTTATTTCTGCTTTCCTTCTCGCTTCGATTGTCTGCGCCTTATGCCTGAAAGAATATTCCCTTCTTTGGTTTGGCTTTGTTGGAGCGCTTATTTGCTCCATCTTTTTTTATTGCTTGTTCCGCTATGGCGAAAGAGCGAAAGAAAAGAAAAAGAAGAGTAAGGAAGAGCTTCGGAAGCAAGAAGAGGAGCTCCGCAAAGTCGAGAGCGAGCAAAGATTCAACTCCCTGCTGCTAGATTCGGTTTCCGACTGCCTGTTCGCTTTTGACGAAGACAAGAGGATTGTTTTCGCCTCCAAGAAGGCTAGACGCCTCATCGATGTCGATGACCCCATCGGAAAGAGACTTGAGGATACGGTGAATATCGATTCACTTGTTGATTTGATGTCCTCTTGTCCTGAGAAAGGCACGACTCATAAAGAGGTCATCATCGCTCCCTTTGTTTACTGGGCGAGCATAGTCAAGATGGAAGAATTCTACTTCCTTTCTTTGAGTGACATCACTTTAGAGAAAAAAGGCGAAAGAGAAAGGCAGGACTTTTTCAACACCTCCTCCCACGAGCTCAAGACTCCCTTGACTTCCATTATGGGCTATTCAGAGATTCTTTCGCTTAAGGAAGAGGATTCTTTCAATAAGGATCTTGCGACGAAAATCTACAACGAATCCAAGAGGATGAGCTCCTTGATCGCCGATATGCTCTCCATCAGCAAAATCGATGCGCGAGAGAAGCCGAAGGATCTTCCTTTGCTTTCCTTAAACCGCGTTGTAGACGATGTGCTTGCCTCTTTGACGCCTTTGGCTGAGAAAAAGAATATCAAAATAGAGGTCGCGGGGGAGGCTTATGCTCCGATTCTAGAGAAAGACGCCTATTCCATTTTGAAGAATCTCGTTGAGAATTCCATTAAGTACGGTATGCAAAACGGCCATACGACGATTGAGTTTACCGAGCGGTCCTTTATCGTGAAGGATAATGGCATCGGCATCAATGCCGCGGACCAATCTAGGGTCTTCGAACGTTTCTACCAAGTCAGCAAAGGGAAGAATCGCGATGAAGGGGGCACGGGTTTAGGCTTAGCCATCATCAAACACCTTTGCGAGCTCTACGATTTCAGGATTCGCTTGAATTCCGCTTTAGGACGCGGAAGCGAATTTGAGATAATTTTCAAAAAATAAGCCCATTTTGCGAGCTTATTTATTATTCATCGCATGGATTGCGTTGCTGATTTTATCAAGGTAGCGGCCTTTGTAATCCTCTAGTTTTCCTTCATCGCACAGCGAGGCGAGGACGGGATCGATCGGCATGGTATCAAAGTAGGGTATGCCGAATTTCTTCGCGGCCCCTTCCCCTTTCTTTCCAAATGGATAGATGATCTCGTTACAGTGAGGGCATTTCATATAAGACAAGTTTTCAACGAGCCCTAAGACCGGAATGTCCATCATGGCCGCCATGCGGAAGGCCTTCTCGACGATGAGCGAGACGAGTTCCTGGGGAGAGGTGACGATGACAATTGCATCGATTGGCAAAGATTGGAAGACGGTCAAAGGAACATCGCCGGTTCCTGGGGGCATGTCGATATAAAGCTCGTCGATTTCCCCATAAACGACATCGCTCCAGAACTGTTTCACTAATCCGCTTATGACGGGCCCTCTCCAAATGACTGGGGAAGCAGGGTCGTCCGTCAAAAGATTTAGGGATATGGCTTTGATGCCGGTTTTAGTTTCAACGGGATAGATTTCGGTTTCGCTTCCTGTGGCGGGCTCTTTCAAACCGAAAATGGTGGGGATGCTTGGACCAGTCACGTCCGCGTCCATAATCGCCACTTTTTTGCCATCGCGCTGAGCGTTAATGGCTAGTAGAGACGTGGTTAAAGATTTGCCAACGCCCCCCTTGCCTGAAACGACGGCGATGACTTTTTTCACTTTGCTGTTTTTGTTAAGCTCCACTCGGAAGTCTTCTTTACTCATTTGTTCGCTCATAAGTGCCTTCTTTCTTTTCTATTATATAGCCTCCATCCTTCCATTGCGGGGAAGAAGGCTTGACAAGGGTAGTATCATTCTCGCGTATGTGGGACGTATGTCTGGACTCGCTCATTGACTCGTTAAAGATTCTTGGGATCGTCTTTGCTTTCGAGATTCTCCTTTCTTTCTTTGAGAGCAAAATCGCGAAGGCCCTGGAAAGAAGCAAACGCTTCGCGCCCGCCTTGGGTTCTTTGTTTGGAGTCATCCCCCAATGTGGCGTTTCTATCGTCGCCGCAGATTTGTTCTCGAAGCGCGAATTGACATTAGGCACACTCGTCGCCGTCTTCTTGGCTTGCTCTGACGAGGCCCTCCCGATCCTTTTTGGGAATTTCACCTCGACTTGGTGGCTGACCTTCTTATTGATTGCGGTAAAAATTGCTATTGGAGCGGGAATCGGCCTGTTGGTTGATTTGATCTTTGTAAAGTACCGTTTCGACCATGATCACGAAGAAGGGAAAGAAAGCGAAAGCCATTACGGTTGCTGCGG
The DNA here is from genome assembly GCA_963658395.1 of Lachnospiraceae bacterium. Classification (GTDB taxonomy): domain Bacteria; phylum Bacillota_I; class Bacilli_A; order RFN20; family CAG-826; genus Alloenteromonas. The sequence continues at coordinate 7,730 of CAVKPZ010000076.1, forward strand.
CCATGAAATCGAAGGGGAAAAAGAGCCGGCCTGGAAAGAGCATATTGTCCACCCAGTCGTCCATTCTCTAAAGATCTTTGTCTACTGTTTCGTCGTCTCTTTCGCTTTCGGAACGCTCGTGTATTTCCTGGGAGAAGACAACATTGCTTCTTTCCTCGTTGCGAATAGGGCCCTATCTCCGCTGACCGCGGTGCTTGTTGGGCTGATTCCGAATTGCGTTTCCTCTGTTTTGCTAAGCGAGCTCTTTTTGAAAGGTGTTTTGCCATTTGGAGCGCTTCTTGCGGGCCTTTTGGTGAATGCCGGCATCGGGATGTTCGTTTTATTCAAAAAGAAAGAAAACCTAAAGCCCGCCCTTTTAGCTTTTGGGATTTGCCTTGCCTCCGCACTAGGATTTGGCTATCTCTTCCTTTACGCGATGGCGATGTATTGAAACTATTTGATCCCGCCTCTAGTGCCGGGCTGGATTCTTTCTAAAACTCCTATTCCGCATTCCTTTTTGACGATTTCTTCCGCGAAAGGAATGGTGAAAGCCATTGAATGGCCCGTAATGATGTTCCCGTCCCTTAATGCGCCAACATCCTTTTTGTAATCTCCCTTGCCACATTCAAATCCCGGGAAGCAAGTGTAAGCCTTGCCGTCTAGCAGTCCTAACTCGCCAAGAATCGAAGGAGCTGCGCAAATCGCATACACCCCTTTGCCGTTTTTGCAGAAAGAGAGAACCAATTCTTTAACTTTGGGGCAAACCTTAAGGTTCGCTACGCCAACTTTTCCTCCTGGAAGAATCAAAAAATCGAATCCTGATTCATCGGTGTTGCTAAGCAAAACATTGGCATTAACAACCATCCCCATGGATGTGGAAACCTCCAAGGTTTCCTTAATGGAAGCCAAAACACAATCAATTTCGTGCGTTCTGCTTAATATGTCATGCGTGGTGATTGCTTCGGTTTCCTCAAAACCGTCCGCGAGTAGCATTAATCCCTTTTTCATTTTCTTACCTCCTTATATGATTATAGGGCTGGAGGGGAAAGTATGGGCGAAGAAAGGAAAAGCAACGATAAGCCGAAGCCAATGGGCGGCTATCGAAAGAAAAACCGCACAGGAGAGGACATCGATATGCTTAATGAGCGGTATACCGATCCCGAATCCGGCGGCTTTGGTTCCTATCGATACAAAGATCACATCGATGGAGCTTGAGGAGGGGGAGCCTCCTTTTTTAAACGTTTTTTGCAACAATTTCCAGAATGGTGTCAAGGAGCTTTACGCCTTCTTCTAGAGAGTATTGGCTTTCAAGGGGAAGATGAATCATCAAAGAGGGGACGCCGGAAT
>CAVKPZ010000077.1:0-8588 GCA_963658395.1 Lachnospiraceae bacterium
GAACCTGTGACCCCCGCCTTGTAAGGGCGATGCTCTCCCGCTGAGCTAAGCATCCGCGGGGCGCTTCAAAACGCGCTCAAGTATGATATCACCCGAAATGAAAGAGTGCAACGAAAAATAAAGCCCCTTTTTCAAGGGGCGAAATATATTGAATTCTTTCGATTAGAAGCCAGGTTTTCCCAAAAGATGGAACATGTTCTTCTTATAGACTTCAACGCCAGGCTGGTTGAAGGGGTTCACTCCGTTGAGGTAAGCGCTCATCGCACAGGCCCTCATGAAGAAGTACATAAGTTGGCCTAGATTATAAGCGTCCATCTTGGGGATGCTGATCACGATGTTGGGGACGTTTCCGGTGTTCACGTGGGCGTTCAAAGTTCCCTCAAAGGCTTTCTTGTTCACATAGTCCAAACCTTTGCCTTCAAGGTAGTTCAATCCATCCAGATTGTCCTCGTCGTGAGGAACCTTGATATCCTTTGCCGGCTCTTCAACGTTGAGAATCGTCTCGAATAACAATTTGGTTCCTTCTTGGACGAACTGGCCCAAGGAATGAAGGTCTGTAGTGAATGTTGCAGAATCAGGGAGCAGGCCCTTTCCATCTTTGCCTTCGGATTCCCCGTAAAGCTGTTTCCACCATTCGGTGAGTTGCACGAGCTGGAGCTTATAGGTCACAAACATTTCCGCGGATTTTCCAGAAACATAGAGCTCTCTGCGAGCGATGGCATATTTGTAGGCTTCGTTAAGGGTGTCTGTGTCGTATTCTTTCTGCCCCGCAAAAGCGCCGTCCATGAAGGCGCGGATATCGATTCCGGCGGCAGCCATAGGAAGCAAGCCAACGGCGGTAAAGACGCTATATCTTCCGCCGACGTCATCTGGTAAAACAAAGCGCTCGTACCCGTATTTCTTGGCGAGCTCGATTAATGCGCCACGCGCTTTATCGGTGGTCGCGAAGATGAATTTGCTGGCTTCTTTTTTGCCGATTTGCTCCTCAAGAAGCTCTTTCACAAGGCGGAAGCCAACCGATGTTTCGGTGGTGGTGCCGGACTTTGATATGACGTTGATCGCGAATTTCTTGCCCTTCAAAAACCCAAGGATTTGACTTGCGTAGTCGGGATCGAAAGTGTTGCCGAAGAAGAGGATCTTCACTTTGCTCGCGGGAAGAAGGCCGTTGATTGCTTCAATCGCGGCGCGCGCTCCTAAATAAGAGCCTCCGATTCCGCAGACGACGAGGGCCTCGCAGTTCTTTTGAATGAATTCGCCCGCCTTGATGATGCGCTCGAATTCATTTTTGTCGTAATTCTCCGGATAATTCGCCCAACCGAGAAAATCATTTCCCTCTCCGGTTTTTTGATCAATGGACTGATTGATTTTTTTGATCTGCTCCGCATAAGAAGCGTAATCGATATCGACAATGGCGTGGCTTGTATCTACTTTAATCACGGGTTTCATCCTTTCCGTTCTCACTTTTTACCCACTCGGGGAGCTTCTCTTCTAAAGCGGAGAAATTCACCTCTAAAGGGCTGATTCTCCTCTTTCGGAAGGCTTTCCGACGATCGCTTTGGCTCATTTGCTTCAGCGACACACGGATATTATCACTTTCTTCGTCCACCGCGATGACTTTCACCGTGTAAATGTTCCCGACGGAAACATATCCCGCGAAGTTGTGGATAAAGGTGTTCGCTAGTTCGCTGATGTGAAGCAACCCCGTCCAGCCATCGTCAAAGAGCATGATGGCGTAGCGAGGGTAGACTTTGACGACAACGCCCTCTGCAATGTCCCCTATTTTTGGCAGATTCATTTTTTGGCCTCCTTTTCGAAGCGTTCTAGATCTTCTGGATAATTGATTTTGTAGTTAAGTGGACTTCCCCTTACTATGGAAACCTTTTCCCCTAACGCGTGAATTTGGCTTGCTTCGTCTGTTGAAATCTCCGCAAAACTAAGCTTTCTTAGCAAATCAAGTCGGAAAGTTTGGGGGGTCTGCGCCAAAAATGTCTTTTCCCTTTCCTGATAGGAAGAGACGTGTTCTGAGTCGGAACTCACGAAGACCGAATCAGTGCAAGGAATGGCCGTTACGCTAGCTCCGCTATCCATGGCTTTCTCAATTCCCTCTTTAATTAGCCTTTCGTCTAGATGGGGGCGATCGGCGTCTTGAATGAGGATGATTGTCTCGCCCGAGATTCCGTTTTCGTCCAAATAAAGGATGGCGTTGCGAACTGATTCGCTCCTCGAATCACCTCCAGGGACATAACAGATGGGTTTTTTGCTGGCGCGTTTTTCAACGATGCCTTTAACTTCGTCTTCCAAATCTGGCCGAACTACCAAAATGATCGCGTCGATTTCAGGGGATGTTGAAAGCGCGTCAAACGCATAGCAAAACAAAGGCCTCCCATTGACGGGAAGCAGCTGTTTGGGGGTATTTCCGCCAAAGCGTTTGGCACTACCCCCTAGAAGTAATATGGCAATTCTTCTGCTGCTTTTCACGCGTGTTATTCTACCACGCGAGCGATACTAATTAACCTTCTCTTGGGGGAGGTTCTTCTCTTCGCGGTGACGAAGGGATTCATTGATGGAGATGCCTTCGATGATGAGATGAAGAATTTTCTCTAGGTCTCGTCCTGCGGTGTAATCTGCGACGCAGGAGTAATTCACTCGCCCATCTTCGACGAGCTCCGCGGATTTCTCCTCGTTTCCCTTAGGGTAGACGGCGATGGATTTCCCTCCGGAATTTTTGACGATAATCATCGCAGGAACGTCCGTCATTCCATCCCCAATGTAAATCATATTGGAAGTTGGGATGCGTTTGGTGTTCGTTTTCTCATTAATCGTTTTGTCGTCTGTCACGTCGATCGCACCTTTGGAGATACGATAGAAGTACTGGGTCTTTTGGGTATAGTTGACCGCCATCTTTGGCCAAATGGCTTCGCCCGTCTCGTGGTCATAGATATATTCGCAGCCGTAGATCATCTTGAATTCGTGGGCGATAGGGCAGCCATCGATGATTTCCTTGTTTCCAGAGGAAATGATGTAGTGCTCGATCTGAATGCCGTGTTCGGCGCCGAAATCATTAATGCGCTTAAACCAAGTCGAGACACCTGGGAAGAACTTGATGCTCTTGCCCATATCGTTAAGGTACTCACGGGTCATTTTGATGCCTTTTTCTTTGGCAATCAAAGGCATCATATATAAATAGGATAAGATCTTGTCTCCGCCTGTTTTAACGGTGAAATCCCTGACTTTGCCCCAAAATTCCTCAGGAGTCATGCCCATGGAAGGAATGAACCCGAAATTCTGCATGTCCGTGATGGCGAGGGTGGAGTCAAAATCGTAAAGAATTGCGGCGATTGGTTTTTTGTTCATGAGGCCCTTCTTTCTTTGGCTAAATGATAATATCCGCGCCTTCTATCGTCAAATTAGACGGTTTTTGCGTGTTTGACGCTGCCTTATCGCGGTAGAATAGAAGCATGGAGCCTTACCAGATTATTCTTCTTGTCATCATCTTGTTGCTCTTCTTCTACGTGAGTCTGTTCTTGCTGGTGCTTTCTAACGCTTTGTCGTTTCGGAAAAAGCTGAGAAAAAGAAGCGAGGCGCTCATGATTCTTTGCTTGGAAAAGCAAGATGTCCTTCTCGCTTGGTCTGAACTATTTGGAAAAGAGGGGCATCCTTTTAGCAAAGAGGACCAAGAGCTTATCAATTCTTTGGCCTCCATCAACTTGAAAAAGCCCAATCAGAAAGAATGGGAAAGCGCGATCTTGCTCATCAAGCAAGTTAATCGCAGGCTGAGCTTCTTAAGCGAAGAAGTGGAATGGGGCGTGAGCAAAAACGACAAAGATTCCTACGTCTCCACGATGCATGATTTGGATGCAAACTACCGCCAATCCCTTGCGATCTTCAATGCGGACATCGGCGCGTTCAACTATTGGGTCTCGATTCCTGGCGTTTCGTGGATTCTCTATCTTTTCGGACTAAGAAAAAGGCGTTCCTTCAATTAAAACGTGAGCTCATAATCAACCAGCCCATCATAGAAATCCTTTTCGTGGCTGACGATGATGACGGCGCCTTGATAACGCTCAATCGCCTCGAATAGGGAATCCTTGGCTTTCTGATCCAGATGGTTCGTGGGCTCATCAAGCACCAAGAAATTGCTCTTTTTTAGGGTCATCAAGGCGAATCTTGCCTTGGTAACCTCCCCTCCAGAAAGTTCGCTCATCTTGCGGATGGCCAGGTCTTTTCTGACGCCCACTGCGCCTAAACAGGTTCTGATTTTGGTGTTATCTAACTCAGGATGGTATTGCTTAATGAACTCGAAAGGAGATAAGGAGAGGTCGATCTTCTCGTCTTGGGAATAATAGTTGACGCTAATGCCGTCGAGCCAGGTAAATTTGCCTCCTAAAGGCGGTATCACTCTAAGAATCGTCTTGAGAAAAGTGGTCTTGCCAACCCCGTTTTGACCGAGGATTGCAATCTTTTCGCCCTTTTTAAGGAGGAAGGAGATAGGTTCAAGCAAGGGCCTGCCATAGCCAATCACAAGCTCCTCGACGATGAGGGGCTTCTCCCCAACGTCGTGCGTGAAAGGAAAAGAGAAGTGAACCTTTCCCTCTTCTTTTCCCGGGGCCTCCATGACATCTAGGTGGGCGAGCCTTGCGCGGTGGCTCTTCGCGGCTTTGGCGGAAGTTGCACGCACGATGTGTTTTGCGATGAAGGCCTCTTCTTTTTTAATGTAACGTTGCTGCGCCTCATAATTCTTTTGGTATTGCTCTTTGTCGAGCTCATGCTGCAAAAGATAGGAATCGAAATCCATTTTGTAACGGGTGATTTGCTGATTCTCCAAGACGAATACCACGTCGGCGATGAGCTTTAGGAATGCCTGGTCGTGCGAGACCACCAAGAAGGCTTTTGGGTAATTCTTTAGGTAATTGGCCAGCCAAGCAACCTGGGTTTGGTCAAGGAAGTTCGTCGGCTCGTCCATGATGAGAACGTCTTTTTCCTCGAGAAGCATCTTGGCCAGATAGGCTTTTTCCCTTTGTCCGGAAGAAAGGATATGCAAAGGCTTTTCAAGATCGGCTTTGTCAAAACCAAGACCGTCCGTGAGACGGCCCACTTTTTCCTGTAAGGAATAGAAACCTTTTTGATTCAGCTCATCGCCAAGCCGTTCCGCGCGGTTGAGCAATTTCTCATAGCCTTCTTCGCCGTAGGCGGCTTTGACGTAAAGCCGCTCCATCTCTTGCTCTTTGTCGAACAGCTCTTGATAGACGCCATAAAGATATTGTGAGACGGGCATGTCTTGTTTCACCTTCAGTTGCTGGTCAAGGTAAGCGTAAGTAATGTGATTGTCCCAGTGCACCGTTCCTTTATCGGGCCTTTGGTCTCCGACGATCAAAGAAAGCAAGGTTGTTTTTCCACTCCCGTTTACCCCAACTAGGCAAGCGTGTTCCCCTAAATTTAGATGAAGCGAGGCTCCGCGGTAGAGCTGCTTGTCAGAATAATTGAATTCAATGTTGTCTAGTTCAAGAATGGCCATGGCTGGGAAATTATAACCCTTTGAATTTGGTTTTTCTTTAGCCGGTTTTCTTTTTAAAATTGGCCGCAAAACGGAAAAAGCCACGCTTTTTGCGCGGCTTTTGATGTGCGTTTATCTTAAAGAGTAGGTGGCAACGGAGGCGCAGGAGGAATGCTGCTTCCTTCGTATTCGCAAGTCACGTTCCCCGTTGAATCATCTAGAATCAGATAGTATTTTTCAAAGAGATTCGGGATTTGGATCGCGACCTTACCATCTTTCAAAACAAAGACCATACTGCCCAAGCCGATTGGACTTCCGCTTCCAATCGTTGCTTGATAGGAAGTGGTGGTTTTTTCGAATTTCACAGTCGTGTCGTTTGCCGTGTATTCGCCGATGAATTTGGAGTAGTCCGTAAAGGCGAATTTGCGGGTCAAACTCGCGACGGAGCCATCGGATATGATGATCGCCGAAGCGCCATCATCCGAAGCGCTTAAAGTGACGATACCGACGTTTGTGTCATAGACGAGGTTTGAGCCGAGCCTGGTTTTAGAATTGATGGTCACGGCTTTGCCATTGTAATAAAGTTTGTTGTCGTTTAAATAGAGGATGCTGGAGGTGGATTCGTCAAGATAGACGCCCCATGTATTCGTAATCTCCTCTTTGTAGTAATCAAGGCCCGCCACGGTCACATGATCTTCGTAGACATAGAGGAAGACCGTTAAGCCGTTGTAGGGGAAGCCCAAAACGGCAACATCGTTTCCGCCTGTCGTGATGATTTGATAAGTGTAGGAGACATCTTTGTCTAGGCCATCGCCCGCGCTGTTTAGCGTGTCAAGGCTTAGATCCCCATCTTCGGTAATCTTGATATTTTCGATTCCGTAGGCGCCATAAAGCGAATAAGTGCCTGCGATTTCCGCGAAGATGTCTTTCGAGACAAGACTTATCTTGTCACTGTAGATACAACCGGCAAGATTGTGCTCGAAGGCGCCTAGCTTGGAGTTTATCCCGAAGTTGTAGGTGCCTAGTCCGCTTTGGTAGGCGGGGGCGAATTCGTAGTCGTAATAACTCCCTTTGTAGGTGATTGAATCCGAACTTAGAATGAAAGTATCCTTCCCGTCTGAACTATAGGTTCCATAGACCTTGTCGAGGATGGCTCCACTATAGAGAACAACATCGTCGTCCTTGTCACTAGAGAGGGCGAAGTAACCTATGTCTTCTTGTATGGGGTTCAGCTTCTTGTTGCCCGAAGTGCCTTCAAGGATGAGCGCGGGGGATTTGTCGCCGTGCCAATATGAATAAACGGCTTTTCCGCTTTCCTTGCCTAAGGCGTAATTGAAATCGCTGTCGATTCTAAGCGTGAAGTCATTGGCTTTGTCATGGGCAAAGAATGAATCCCTGAAGAGGGCGTCATAGCGATCGCCGTTGATGAAATAATTGACGTTGTTCCCGCTGGAGACTCGAACGGAGACGCTTCCTTTGTCCGGGGAAACGATGTAATTGACGCCATTCACAGAGAAAGAGAGGGATTTACGATTATTGGCGACGACATAGGTGTAATCTACCGCCTCCCCGTTCCATTTGAGGACATAGTCCCAAGTGTCCCAGTCCATCGCGAAGGATACGGTGTTCGTCTTATCGGTGAAACTGCCTTCGAGCTCATCACTGACATCTATCGGGTAGACCGTTGTGTTCCCATTTGCCTCATGGATGAGGTAATGATCGCAAAGGCGGAGTTTCGCCGATTCGGCTTCGAAGGTCGCTTTGACGAACATCCCTTGATCATCGAAACCAACTTCGTAGGTTCCCTCTTTGTCCCCAAAAGAAATCGTTCCTTCGGTAACGTCGAGGGTCACGCTGACGCTTTCTTTGTTGGCCCCGTCAAAAAGGGTAAGGCCATTAAACGCCCCCGCGTCGCTCTGATACCAGGTGTAATCGGAAGAAGGGTCATAGAGTTCAAGACCGCTTTCCTTTTTTACGAGCTGATATTCATCAAACCCATAGTCATCGGAATCATAGAATTCGACGGTGTAATAAGGAGTATCGTCATCGCTGGTGCGGATACGTGCGAGCGCATACCAACTTTGCTCTTCACTGAAACTTCCGTAATATGGGTAGCAGCGAGCCATCGGGTAAGAGTCTCTATCCGGGTCGAAGTTCGGATCGATGATTTCGTAATAGTTGTAGCTGCTGCCATCGCCATAAGCGGAATAGGTTCCTGCGTATTCGCTGATATCTGGCTGGAACGTTGCGACGTTTTCGTAGACGTCATCTACTTTTTTGTCGAGATGTACAAATCCGTCATCGATCACATCCGCATATAGGCAATAGGTTACCCCATTGTTGTAGGCGCCGTCGAAATATACCGCTGGGACTTGTTTCAACGTAGATACGTCTTCTAACGTGCCAAGCGTGAATGTGTCCACGCCAGTAGGTGTGAGAGTCAGCTTGGCGTCGCCTTCCCATTTAAGGACTTTTTCATCAAGGCTGAGAGTTCCCCCTCCGCCGTAGAATTTGCCTTTCAGATAAGAGAGCGAGCCGTCTGGGATGTCGATTTCCGGAAGGGATTCCGATGATGCGCTTTCGGAAACTTCAGACTCCGAGGACGGGACGGTGCTGCTAGAGCCGGCGTCTGGAGTGACGGGGGCGCAGGCAGATAAGGCGATTGTTCCTAGAATCAACGCCAAAGTCGTATGTTTGTTTTTGTTTTCCATAGATTTGCCTCCATGCCCTCAAGTTACCATATGTCGAATTTTCGTCAATAAAAACACAAAAGAGGGAAAAGAAATGGCTTTTTGCAACGAAAAAGGCCAAGCGATTTCGCTTGGCCGCAATTTCGATGGTGCGGGGGATGGGATTTGAACCCACACGGGTTGCCCCGTACGCCCCTCAAACGTACGCGTCTACCAATTCCGCCACTCCCGCAGCAAGAGGGATTATAAGAAAGTTCCCCCATCGTTGCAAACAATATTTACGCGAATTTTGGGAAGAAGGCACAGGCCCGGTAGTTTTATAGTTGCCGCCTAAAATTCGAAAAATTCCCGGTAGTTTTATAGTTGCCGCCTAAAATTCGAAAAATTCCAGCTGGAAGCGTGGG
>CAVKPZ010000078.1:0-8206 GCA_963658395.1 Lachnospiraceae bacterium
GCGTACAATGATGGACATGAAAAACGAGATCAACATTTGCTATTTCCAGTCGGGCGGGCCTACCGCTGTTATCAATTCCTCTTTATATGGGGTAATAAAAGAAGCCAAGAAGAAAGGAGTCCGTGTGTTTGGCTCTTTCAACGGAATTGAAGGCATCATCGGTGATGATCTCGTCGACCTTTCTTCCCTTGAGGAAGAGACGGTTGAACTTCTTCCCCAGACTCCTGGTGTCGTCCTTGGCTCTTCTAGGAAGAAGATGAACGACGATCCCAAAATTTGGAATTCCATCTTAAAAACCCTGCAAAAACACAATATTTCCTGTGTTTTGCCTAATGGCGGGAACGATTCGATGGATACTTGTGCAAAACTTGCCGAGAAACTATCCAAACACGGAATCTGCGTCGCCGGCATTCCTAAGACGATCGATAACGATTTAGCCTTAACCGATCATTGCCCTGGTTTTGCAAGCGCGGCCAGGCATGTTATTAATCAGGTGAAATTGATTTCGATTGATGCACATAGCTACGCAAAAGGAAAAGTCGTTTTGATTGAAGTGATGGGGAGAGAAGCGGGGTGGCTAGCAGCTTCGGCCGATCTCTTGCCTGACCCCTATCATCCAGATTTGATCCATCTACCAGAAAGCGATTTTTCCGAGGAAAATTTCCTCCACGAGGTGGAAGAAACATACAAAAGAAAGGGGACGTGCGTCGCCGTTTTGTCGGAAGGCATCCCCGTTCATCATGACGTTCTCGCCTTTTATGACTCCTTTGGGCACGTCTCTCAAGAAGGAGTGGCTTTGGAACTTGGCAAACTCATCAACAAGAAACTGGGCATTGGCGTAAGAACCGTTGTTTTGTCCACGCCCGCCCGCGCGAACCCTTATTTGGTCTCCAAGCAAGATTCAAAAGAAGCGGGCGAACTTGGGGCCGCTGCTTTAGATGCTGCCTTAGAAGGTAAAACAGGCGTCATGATGGCGATTCATCGCCTTTCTGATGAACCATATTGTTATGAAATTATCCCCGTCCCCGCTAAAGAAGTTGCCAACAAGAATCGTCTGTTTCCCAAAGAATGGATTCTTTCTACTTCCTCTTTTGCCCCGGCATTTCATTCTTATCTGAATCCTTTGCTAAGCGGTTCGATTGACGTTAAAACGGATGAAACGGGGATTTTTTTGGCGGCTTCGCTTAAACGTTAATTTCATGAATTCATATACACGCCCCCTCTCCTTTTTCTTTTCTGTGAAAAGCCCTCAATTGTCGCTATTTTTTCGGCAGCCAAATTGTTAGAATTAAGTCGTACCGAAACGGTATACACCCATTGTCCTATCTGTCGGGTTGCTATATAAAGTTCCATTTAACTATAGAAGCAAATCATAGTCGTAGCCTGGGTGCTCTTAATAGGAGTTTTTTATGGACGCATTATCGCTTACCTTCCTCATCCTTGCCATCATTGGCTGGGCGGCCGCTATCGCGCTAGCCGCGGTCTTCTTTGTCAGCAAGAGCAAGACCAAAAACGCATCTAGGAGCGCAGAAGACATTCTTCACGATGCGAAAATCAAAGCGGACCACATTACCAAAAACGCTGAGTTAGACGCCAAGCAAGTCGCCTTCGAAGCCAAGAAGAAGGCGGACGAAGAGATCCGCGTTCGCAAAGGCGAGATGGCAGACGAGGAAAGAAAACTTGAGGCCCGCGAACAATCGATTGACGCCAGGGACGCCGCCTTGATTCAAAAAGAGAACAGCCTTGATGCCAAAAAAGACCAGCTCGAGCATGAAATCGAGGTCAACAAGAAGAAAGGCGAAGAGCTTGATAGCAAGATCGCCGTCATTCTTGAGGAACTTCAAAAAGTCTCGGGAATGTCTGTTAAAGAAGCTCATGATGAGATTATGGCTCGCGTTGAAAGCAAGATGGCTAGCGAGATTGCCGCTTACATCAAGAACAAAGAAGACGAGGCGAAGGCCGCCGTCGAGACGAAAGCTACGAACCTGCTCTCTCTCGCGGTTCAAAAATACGCTCAGGATGTCGCAACCGAGAGGACCGTCTCTGTCGTCGCCCTTCCTAGCGATGAGATGAAAGGGCGCATTATCGGGCGCGAAGGCAGGAATATCAAAGTTCTTGAACAGCAGCTCGGCGTTGATCTTGTTATCGACGACACCCCTGAAGTTATCACCGTTTCTTGCTTCGATCCCATCCGCAGGGAAATTGCCCGCCGCGCTCTCGAATACTTAGTGAAGGACGGCCGCATTCAGCCCGGCAGGATCGAAGAGGTTGTCGCTAAATGCAAACGCGAAGTCAATGACTCCACTCAAAAATATGGGCAAGAGGCCTGCTACAAGCTCGGCCTCAACAACATCAGCCGCGAACTTATGTCTTACATTGGCCGCCTCCATTACAGGACTTCCTATGGGCAGAACGTTCTTCAACATTCCATGGAAGTCGCTTATTTCGCCGGGATCATGGCCGGTGAGCTCGGGCTTGATGTGAACCTTGCCAGACGCGCCGGCCTCCTCCACGACATCGGCAAGGCCGTTGACTTCGAGATTGAAGGAAAGCACACCGAACTTGGCGCGCAGCTCGCCAAGAAATATGGCGAAGGCGACGTCGTACTCAACGCGATTGAAAGCCACCATGGCGATGTTGAAGCCAGATACATCATTTCCCATCTTGTTGCGGCTGGCGATACTTTGTCCGCCGCTCGCCCCGGTGCTCGCAGTGAGACGGTTGAAACCTATATCAAGAGAATTGAACAGCTTGAGACTATCGGAAAATCCTTCGACGGCGTTCAACAGGCTTACGCGATGCAGGCTGGTCGAGAAATCCGCGTTATGGTTATTCCTGAAAAGGTCAGCGATTCGGAAGCCGTTGTCATGGCACAGCAGATGAAAGACAAAATTCAGAACGAGATGAACTATCCTGGCGAAATCAAAGTTTCCGTCATCCGCGAATATCGCGCGATTGAAACCGCCAAGTAACAATGAGAATTCTATTCTTCGGTGATATCGTCGGATCCCTCGGCCTAGCCGCGGTATCCGACGTTTTGCCTTTATTAAGGAAAACTTACTATCCTGATTTTGTGATTGCTAACGGTGAAAACGTCACTAAAGGCAAAGGCCTTTCTTACAAAGACTATGAGGCTCTTGCTAGGCTTGGCGTTGACTGTGTGACACTGGGGAACCATTGGCATTCTCGCAGTCAGATTGACAATTACATCGGCGAAGCGGATCTCTTGGTTCGCCCTGCGAATCTTCTCTCTTTCCACAAAGGCACGGGCAGCGCTGTCTTCAAAACCGAGCAAGGGGATCTAAGAATTACGAATATCCTCGGTCAGGCGTTTATGAACGAAGCGGTCCGCACCCCGTATGAGACGATGAACGCCATCCTCGAAGAGGAACCTTGCAAGTTTCATTTCGTGGATTTCCACGCTGATTCTACCTCCGAAAAGCAGACCTTTGCCTATGGCTTTGATGGCGAACTTAGCGTGGTGGTAGGAACCCACACCCATGTGCAGACCAACGACGCTCATGTTTTGCCTTTGGGAACGGGGTATATCACCGATGTCGGGATGTGCGGTGGATATGATATGGTCATCGGAGCCGAAAGAGAAAGCGCAATCGACCGTTTCCTACTGCAAGATCCCGAGGCTAGACTCGTTTTCCCTGAAGACGGAGAAAGACAAGTGAATTTTGTCCTCATTGATTTAGACCCCGTCACGGGTCTTTGCCTAAATATCGCGCCTAAGTTCTATATCAACGGAAAGGAAAAGCATTATGGCCAGAACTGAATACCTCTCTCTCCCCAATATGAAGCAAGCTCGGAGCAGAGAAAAGAAATCTGAAATCCTTAAAGCCGATTTGAAAGTCCCTTCCGCGGTTGCTTCTTACGGAAAAGGGCGCAGATATCTCATAAAAACATTTGGATGCCAGGGAAACGTAAGAGATGAAGAAGTCCTCGGCGGCTATTTTGAATTGGCTGGAATGTCCAAAGCGGAAAGCGATGAAGAGGCGGACGTTGTCATCATCAACACCTGCGCGGTAAGAGAAAACGCAGAAGAAAAGGTCTATGGGGAAATTGGCAAATACAAAGCCAAGCACTACAAAGATCCCGAGCATTTCATATTGGGCGTTTGCGGATGCATGATGCAAGAAGAAGGGGTGGCGGAGAAAATCATGAAGAGCTACCCTTATGTGAATCTGATCTTCGGCACGCATAATATTCAGGATATTTTGAAGCTTCTCGATGCCCATTTAAGACGGAAGAAAGATTTTGTGTCGATTGTTTCCGGTGAGGGGAATGTTTTTGAGAATCTTCCTTCAACGCGTTTGGACAACATCAAAGCCTATGTGAACATCTCCTATGGATGCGATAAATTCTGCACCTATTGCATCGTCCCTTATACCAGGGGCAGGGAACGTTCCAGACCGCTGAACGAAATCGTCGAAGAATGCAAAAAACTCGTGGACGAAGGCTTCCGAGAGATCACTCTCCTCGGGGAGAACGTGAACAGCTATGGGAAGGATTTTAAAGACGGGACGAACTTCGCTACCTGCCTTTCGAAAGTCGCAGAGACGGGCATTCCCCGTCTCCGTTTCATGACGAGCCATCCTTGGGACTTCTCTTCTGAGATGTTTGAAATCATCGCAAAATACCCCAACATCATGCACTGCATTCATTTGCCTTTGCAGTCTGGGAACAACGAGATTCTTAGAGAAATGGGCCGCCGTTATACAAGGGAAGAATATCTCGCTCTTGTTAAAGAAATCCGTGAGAAGATTCCCGACTGCGCTATCACAACCGACATCATTGTGGGTTTTCCAAATGAAAATGAGGAACAGTTTCTCGATACTCTGACGTTATGTGAAGAGGTGAAATACGATGCGGCTTTCACCTTTATTTATTCTCCAAGAAAAGGCACGCCTGCCGCGGCGATGAAAGACAATGTTTCGGATAAAGACAAGCATGAGCGCTTTAACCGTCTTTTGAAAGTTATTGAATCCGGAGTGATGTCCCATTCTTCTAAAATGGTTGGAAGGATTTATGACGTCTTAGTCGACGGGCCCTCAAAAAAGGATTCGAAAGTCCTTTCTGGCTATACGGAAACCGGCAAGCTTATTAACTTCCCCGGTCCAACTTCCTTAAAGGGCCTAATCGTCCCCGTTAAAATCACGGAGGACCATGCTTTTTCCATGATGGGCGAACTCAGCAGAGACCCTTTGCTTCTCCTTGGGGATCACCTTGCCGAATGCCTTAAGGAAGAGCCAGAGACCAAAAATTATTTTCTAGCGAAAAAGAACTTTGAAAATGACGGTTCGATCCAAGCCCTGCGAGATTCCATTGAAGACGCGCAGAAGCGCATGATGTCTTTCGCGAATCAGCAAAAAGACGAAGATTATCGAAAGGCAAAAAAGGATTATGAGAGCCTTCTTACTCAATACAAAGAACATCCCGTGTACTTGAATCTAGAAAACGCGGAAGAAGAATTGAGTGGGCTTTTGAAACAAATTAGCGGGGAATTGCAATGATTTTGGTTCTTACTGGGCCCACTGGAAGCGGTAAAAGCGCTTTGGCGGTGTCACTAGCAAAACGGCTTGGCGGCGTGGTTATTAACGCGGACGCTTATCAGGTCTATAAAGAGTTGAATATAGCCACCGCGAAACCCAGCGAAGAAACAAGACTGGAAGTCCCCCATTATCTCTTCGACTTCGTTCCTCTTGATTCCGATTACAACGTCGCCGAGTATCAAAGCGATTTGCGCGCTGAGATTTACCAGCTCTCCAAAATGGATTGTCCCAGTATCATCGCGGGTGGCACGGGGCTTTATATCAAAGCGGGTTTGTTCGATTATGAATTCGGGGAAGAGAAAGAAGTCGATATGACCGCTTACGAAACACTCGATGAGGAAACCCTTTATCAGAGGGCCAGCGAGATCGATCCAAAAGGGGCGCAACAAATCCATCCCCACAACAAAAGACGCGTTCTTCGCTTGATTGAATATTATTTAGCCAGCGGGAAAAGGCGCTCCGAGGTTATAGCCGAGCAAGAGCATAAGCCTCTTTTCGATGTTCGCTTCTACGGCTTGGACATCGAAAGAGAAAACCTTTATCCCCTCATTGAAGAGCGCGTGGAGAAGATGTTCGCTTCTGGGCTAGAAGAGGAGAACCGGACGTTGGTAGAGAAATACGGGCGCACTCCGCATGCTTTCCAAGCCATAGGCGTGAAGGAGTTTTTCCCGTATTGGGACGGGAAAGCAACCTTAGAAGAAACAAAGAGCCTCATCAAAGAGAATACTCGTCATTACGTGAAAAAACAGATGACTTGGTTCCGCCACCAATTTCCCATTACCTGGATTAAAGAAGAAGGGGATTTGCTAACGGACTTAACTAAGAAATAAGTTGAGTCTTTCCTAAACTAGAAAGTCCATCGATAATAAAGGAAATTCAGTGAAAGGGAAACGGATATGGCTCTTTTGAAGATTAATGAAATCGCGAAAAAACTCAATTTGACCGAAGACGATATTGATATGTATGGCAAATACAAAGCCAAGATCAATCCAAGCGTTTACGAGTCGCTCAAGGATCGACCCAACGGAAAACTGGTTCTGGTTACTGCGATTACCCCAACGAAAGCCGGGGAGGGAAAAACCACAATCTCCGTTGGCCTCGCCGAAGGCTTTGGCCAAATTGGCAAGAAAGCCTTGCTTTGTCTTAGGGAGCCTTCTTTAGGGCCCGTCTTCGGATTGAAAGGAGGCGCCACGGGCGGAGGGAAAGCTTCCATCGGTCCTAGCGAAGATATCAATCTTCATTTCACCGGGGACATGCATGCTTTGACTTCTTCAATCAATCTTATCGCTGCGGTAATCGACAACTCCATCTATCAAGGGAATCCCTTGAACATTGATCCCGAACGAATTGTTTGGCCTAGAGCTATGGATATGAATGACCGGGCCTTGCGCGACATCGAAGTGGCTGAAAATGATTTAAAATCCGTTCCGCATCATTCTTCTTTTGTTATTACGGTTGCCAGCGAACTGATGGCAATTCTTTGCTTAGCGAGGAGTGAAGAGGATTTCTTGAAGAGAGTCGAGAAAATCATCGTCGCTTATTCCAAAAGCGGAAATCCAATCACGGTCAAAGATCTGCGGGTTACCCATGCGGTTATGCGCCTTATGAAAGAGGCTTTGAAACCGAATCTTGTTCAGACGGTTGAAAACAATCCCGTTCTTGTTCATGGCGGGCCCTTCGCTAACATTGCCCATGGGTGCAACTCGATATTGGCGACTCAACTTTCCTTGAAACTTTCGCCGATAACGATTACCGAAGCTGGCTTCGGAGCGGACTTAGGAGCGGAGAAATTTTTGGATATCAAATGCAGAGAGGCAGGGTTCACGCCAAACTGCGTTGTTATGGTCGCTACGATTCGAGCGCTCAAAATGCATGGTGGGATGGCCTTCGAAGATCTCGCGAATGAGAACGTCGACGCGTTAAGCAAAGGCGTTTGCAACCTCAAAAGGCATTTGGAGAACATCAAGAAATTTGGGGTTCCCGTTGTGGTTGCGATCAATCATTTTGCCCAGGATAGGAAAGCCGAAGTCGATTTCCTTGAAAGCTGGTGCAAAGAAAATGGCTATCTTTGCTCCTTCGCGGATGTATTTGAACAAGGTGGGGTTGGAGCTATTGATCTCGCAAATAAGGTTCAATTTGTTTTGGACAATGAAAAGTCTTCCTATCATCCTCTTTATGATTTAAAAAGCCCGTTAAAAGAAAAAATAGCCAAGATTTGCGGTGAAATTTATCATGCTGGAACCGTGGTTTACGAAAAGAAAGCGGAAACTCAGCTTAAAGAATATGAACGTCTTGGCTTTGAAGACGCCTACATTTGCATGGCCAAAACCCCTTCTAGCTTTTCTGATGACGCAAAACTTTTGGGCGCCCCAGAAGGCTTTACGATGACGATACGCGAGGTCAATCTTTCCGCGGGTGCGAATTTTGTGATTCCTTTGACTGGAAAGATCTTGACGATGCCTGGGCTTCCTAAAGTTCCGGCGGCCGTGAAGATGGAGGATTTGCCGTGGTAGAGGAACTTTTGTCTTTATATGACGAAGTCGAGATGAAACGTCCTCATCCGTGCGTCCACCGTTCCAAAAAGTTCCAAGTGGTCCGCGTTGGGGCGGACGTGAAGATTCAATGCTTAGGCTGTGGCAACATCATTA
>CAVKPZ010000079.1:0-8086 GCA_963658395.1 Lachnospiraceae bacterium
CTCGTCACCTAATTATCGTTTATTGATAATGACTGAATTCGCTGGCAAAAATGGCCGCCCTCAGATTCGGACAATGTCTTGGATTTCGTCCGAAAAGAAGCGAAATTCGTAAGGATTCCGATAAATTTTGTCGCGAGGAATTCTCATTCAATGTTACACTACCGCGGAAGGAGGAACCCCATGAGTAAAACCACCGCGTCCCAAGTATTCCACGGCATCATGCCGAAGTTCAAAGAGGCACTCCTCGCGATATTGCCCGTTGTGGCGGTGATGGTCATCGTCGCCCTTTGTATCCCGGATATGTATATCGAGGAGGATGGGTCCAAGTTCGGCCCCATCATGACCTCTTTGCTCATCTCCATTATCCCCCTTGTCTTGGGGACGACCCTATTTAACGTCGGCGTCGAGAAGAGCCTCGTTAAGATCGGCGACATCGTCGGCACGCGCCTCACCAAAAAGAAAACCATCGGTTGGCTGCTTTTCATCGGCTTGCTGATGGGCGTATTGGCCACCCTTGCTGAGCCTGATCTTTCCGTCTTGGCTAGCCGCATCTCTCCTAGCGGGCCCGACTGGTCGCTAATCGTCATCTGCGCGATCGGCGTAGGCATCTTCATGCTGGTGGCTTTAGTTCGCGTCGTCTTCAATAAGCCCCTTAAGTATTGGCTCACAATCGGCTACCTCTTCGTCTTCACCCTCGCTCTTTTCGCCGACAAATCCTTCTTCTCAATCATATTCGACGCGGGAGGGGTCACTACAGGCGTCGTCACCGTGCCCTTCATCATCGCGATCGGCGTCTCCGTCGCTAGAAGCCTCGGCGATAGCTCAGGAGGCGATTCCTTCGGCTACTCTGGACTTTGCTCCCTAGGCACCGTGCTTGCCGTCTTGGTTTTCTCCATCATCCTCAAGAATACCGATGGGATCACCCGGATTCAGAATATCCTCTCCACGAAGAATTTCTTTGAAGGCCTTGACGCCTTCAAGACCGATGGCTACGCGGCCATCGGCTCCTTCTATTTGAGCAACTTCTTAAGCGCGCTTAAAGACGTCGCGATCTCCATCACCCCGATCACCGTCTTCTTTTTCGTCTTCAACCTTTTCTTAAAGCTCCCCAAGAAGGAAGTCATCTCCGTCGTCGTCGGGCTTGTCTACACCTTCTTCGGCCTCATCTTCTTCCTCTTGGGCGCAGAAAGCGGGTTCATCCCCGCGGGGACGCGCTATGGGGAATACTTCGCCCAAAGCAACAACCTGCCTTTGTTCCTCATCATCGGCTTCCTCTTCGGCGCGGTAGCGATGCTCGCCGAGCCTTCCGTCAAGGTCTTGGCCGATAACGTCGCCGAGGTAAGCCACGGGGTCATCTCGGAAGTGATGATCTATATCTTCCTTTGCATCGCGATCGGGCTTGCCATCATGCTCAACATCTTCCGCGTGAACTACCAGATCGATTATCTCTATTTCGCCGTCCCGATGTTCCTTCTGGCCTTGGTGCTTTGCTACTTCGTCCCTACCATATACGTGGGCATCGCCATCGACGCAGCGGGGGTGGCGACGGGGGCGATGGCCTCTTGCTTCTTCCTCCCCATGTTCCTCTCTTACGTCCAGAAAAGCTTCGTCGGCTCGCCTTCTCTAGGCGAGATGATCCTCTCCTATGGCTTCGGGGTCGTGGGCATCATGTCGATGATGCCGATCCTCGCGATCGAGTTCCTGGGCCTCTTCTCGCAGGTGAAGACCGAGATGCAGAACCGCAAGGCGCTCCGCCGCGTATTGGAAGAGGATGACAACCAGCTGATTCATTTGCCTTTGCAACAGGAGGAAAACGCATGAGCTTCGCGCACCGCAAAAAGAACGAGAAGAGCAAAACTTCCGCCCCTCAGGCTCCCTTCGAGAGCCGGGAGAAGGTATACGGCTTATCGCTCTTCTTCACCATCGTCTCGCGCAACCAGTCGCATTATTACGAGTCCGCCTACCAAAACGCCGGGGCTTCGATGTCGTTAACTTTCTACGCCCATTCGATGCCGCCCCAGGAGATCCTCGCGATGCTCGGCGAGATGGAGACGAAAAAAGACATCGTCGTCACCATTTGCCGGACCGAGCTCATCCCCGCCTTGAAGGAGATCGCGCAAAGCCGCTTCGAGATCTCCAAGGCCGCCAAAGGCGTCGCCTTCGCCTGCCCAATCGATGCCGTCCAAGGCATCGCGGCCTACCGCTTCTTAGCAGACCAGAACAAAGAGATCCGTCAGGAGGAAAGCAAACATGGAAGAAAAACAAAATAACAGCAACGTCGTCGCAACCAAAAAGAACCTCATCCTCGCCATCGTGAACCATGGCTTCTCTGACCTTGTCATGAACGCGGCGAGGAAAGCCGGGGCAAGAGGGGGCACCGTCAGCAGCGCTAGAGGGACCGCCGACCCGGACATGGCTTCTTTCTACGGCATTACCCTCACCCCGGAGAAAGACATGGTCTACATGGTGGTGGACGCCACTGACCGCGACCGCATCATGCAGGTGATCTATGAAGATGCCGGGCTTAAGTCCAAAGGCAACGGCATCCTCTTCTCTTTGCCTATCACCGATACGGTGGGGCTAGAGCCTACGCCTTCTAACGACAAATAAGTCTTTCAGGAGCCCTTCCGAAACGGTTGCGGCTCTTTTTTGATGTGGCTAGGAAGCCAATAATCAAGGCTTAGTGCCATGTTAGTGCCAAGCGAAAAAATGGCACTAAGGAGGCTGGGATTATGATTTTGAAATCGAATCTGTGATGTTGGAGTTCAAGAAAAGAACCTCGGCAGTCAAAACTGCGATGGATGGCATCTGCGCGATGCTCAACAAGCATGGTTGTGGAGTTGTCTATTTCGGCGTGAAACCGAAAGGGGATGTAACAGGGCAGGAAGTTAAAGGCTGCACCCTCGATGACATAGGCAGATCCATCCAGGCAGCCATTCGGCCCACGATATACGCGGACATCAAAGATTACGATGTCGATGGGCATTTGAAGTATATAAAAGTCGAAGTGAGGGGAGATGAAAGGCCATATTCCTCCTATGGAAGATATTTCAAAAGAGTCTTCGACTGGGCGGAGGAAATGACTCCTAGCGAGCTAAGGCGCGCGATGCTTGATACCGATTATTCCTCCATTTGGGAGAACGGGGAAACCCCGTACACGATCGATGATGTCGATGATGCGGCGCTGAAAAGCTTCTACGATAGAGCGGTCGCTAACGGGAGGCTCGCCCCGCTTGATGTCTATGACCAGAAAGAGTTATTGGCCGTCCTTGATTTGCTGAAAGATGGCAAACTCACGAATGCGGGCAGCGTCTTATTCTCAAAGAAGAAACCAGTCGTCTTGAAGATGGCGGTCTTCATGACCGATGAGAGAGTTCAGTTCGATGACCTCGTCCGTTTGGAAGACAACATCTGCAATCTGATTGACCAAGGGATCTCCCACATCAAGCGCCACATGGATTGGAGAAGAGAACTGAGCGAGGACGGGGCGACGATGAACGAGATACCGGAGGTCCCCGTGGATGGGATTCGCGAAATCGTCGTGAATTCTTTTGCACACGCCAACTATCGGGGCGATACGGAGCACGAGATCGATATCACCCCAACCGAGATTGAAATCTACAACCCAGGAGAATTCGTGACGAATTACACCCCCCTTGATTTTGCCAATCGCCGAATCCCTTTCGTCCTAAGGAACAGGAAAATCCTCGATGTGCTGTTCAAATCAAAGAACGTCGAAATCCAAGGGAGCGGGTTTAGGAAGACTTACAGGGAATGCGCTAAAAAAGACGTGAGAATCGATTATAGATTCACCGATTTCGGGTTTAGCTTCGCTTTCAAAGGGAGAAGGCCGTTCAAAATGATCCCTTTCCTGTTCCGACGAAAAACGAAAGTCTCGAAGAGCAAATCCTTTCTCTCTTGCAAGGGGATCCTTATCTAACTAGGGACGCTCTTGCAAGAGGCGTCAACAAGAGTCTAAGGGCGGTTCAAAGATGCCTGGACTCCCTCAAGGAAAAAAATCGAACGAGTTGGTCCGAATAGTGGTGGGTATTGGAAGATAAACGGATAAGAAACGCTTTGCGCGTCACAATCAGGCTTTGCTTTTGGCCTATTTTAAGGCAGGGCTACGCGTGCTGAGCCTCCTAAAACCGAGTTTCTCTCTTCTGCCTCTAAAGCCCGTGATTTTATATTACGAAAAGGGGTCCTCGCTTTTGTCAATCGTAGATTGAGTCAAGGGCTTGAACGTCCCTTCGGAAATCTTGCAATAGCTCCAGCTTCTTTGATCTGGGTCGTAGAGATAACAATAATCCACCATTGCCTTGGCTTTCGATAAAAACTCATCGACGCTCTCCGCCCATTTGCTTTCCACGTTTTGATCGCCTCTATCTATATAAGCGCGGGTTAGGTCTTCCGATAGGGCTTTTGGGTTGGTGAAATCCCACATGAAGGGATAGGAAATGGGATAGTTGCCAAGGCGAGAGATGTCTCCCAAAGCAAGGAGCTTATCGACGGTCCTCTCTTTGCCGTAATAATTCAAAAGGGTGTCACCGACAGCCCTTAGGTATCCGTCATATTGGCAATAGACGTAAAGGACCTTCCCGTATACCAACTTTCCAATCAACGATCTAGTAGACATATTCTTTCTCCTGTTAACGATAGAACCTTTGGGCTATGTTCCAAACTCGTAAAAAAGGTTTCTACTTGAATGTTATACGTGTAGAAAAAGATTTTCAAACATAAAATAAATTGACAGGGGGATTCGCCGTTGCTTTTATGAGGCTTTTTCAGACGCCCGACTTCTTTGTCTCCCGCTTTCTAGGGAGATAACGGTCAAAGACGCGGAGAGCGTTGCTGGAAGGGTGACTCTTGAAGGGATTCTCGGAAGACAGATTTTTGTTGGGTTCTAGCGCCTTCTCAGGGTTCCTTAAAAACTTTTCGGCTTCTTGCCTTTTTTGGCTGGAGACGACTTTTCTGCCGAGGAACACCTCCTCGATGTCCCTGTTCATCCAGATGATTTCATAGCCATGAGCGAGGGCGTACTTCTTGATTGCCTCATTCGACGGATCCTTTTCGTGGTCGTAATCCGCGCAGAGGAAGACTTGGCTTTCCCGATGGATCCCTCTTTTCACGCATTCCTCGATTTTTCGCCCCTGGTCGATGAGCCTTGTCTTACTTCCCGCGTAAATCGGGGAGAGTTTATGCAAAGAGGAGTCATAGTAATAGTCGAGAAGGGCTTTGAGATAAAGATAGTCGCTGCGGCTTGTTTTGCAGGCTTCCACGATAAGGATTAACTGGCTCATAACTCACCCTCCTCGTTCTGAAAAACCTTGATGAAGTCGAAGTCCTCGATGTTAAGGGGAGAGTAGGGGATGTAACCATCCAGATATTCCTTCAACGGGGAACGATTCCCTCTAGCTACCCAGGTATAGGCCTTGCCGTTACTCCCAAGCACTTCGATGCCTCGCTTCGCCTTTTTGAGGACATCCATCGCCTCGACGTTATGCGTGGTGAACACCAGTTGCCCCTTGCCGTAATTCTGAAAGTAGGCGATGAGTTTCTTGAAATAGGCCGTGTTCAGGTTCGCGTCGATCTCGTCGATGAAGGCGATTCCCCCTTTGGAACAGCTCTTGAGGTAGGCGTATAAGCTCACGAGCTGCTTGATCCCGGAGGATTCGTGCTCAAGGTCGATCGCGTAGTCTTCATAGACGAACTCCTTCCTGACGTGGTAGCAGTCGCCTTCTAAGGTCTTGATAAGCCTGATCTCCAGCAAGGAGGGCTTAAAAAGAACGATGAACCTCTTCAAGGCTTTGTTGGCTTTCTCGTAAGAAGGATAATCGCTTACCCTCACTTTCTCCTTGGCTGGATTGCTTCCTTCTAGAAGTGCCTCTCCCCTTAAAAGAGGGAAAAGGCTTTCTTTGAAAGGGCCTAGCTTAGGGAGATTCTCACTAGGGAGATAGACGCTTAGCCTAGAGGCGAAAAGCAAGGTTTGGCAGGCGCATCGCTCCTTTTTGCCTAGGCTCTCTTTCTTCTCTTCGAGGCAACTTAAGATGAGACTTTGGCAAGAAGGAGACTCTTTAGAAAGAAGAACCTCTCCTCCCTCGTTTAACGTCCTGCCTTTAAGAAAGGTCAGCCTCTCCCTCTTGATGAGGTAGCTAGAAGAAGCATCATCTAGGCCAAGCGAGAGGTCATGACGGAGAATCTTGCCTTCGCTCAGGAAGCAAAGCGAGACCTCAAACCTCTTCGTTTTCCGGTTTATGGTTTCTTCCAAATACTCCTGGGTCTGATTCTGAAGAAGGAAGTTCTGGGAGAGCAGAAGCGCCTTATAAAGGTAGAGAGCGCTGACGAGCGCGCTTTTGCCTGAGCCGTTGTATCCGAAGATGCCCTTCGTCTTGTTGATGCCTTCCCCAATGCGTTCTATGGACTGGTTCGAGAATTCCAAAGAGAGGGGCTCCTCGATGTTTTTGATCCCCGCGAGTGTCAGTTTCAATAAGGCAGCCATTCGTTACCTCCAACATAAATATTACAAAACGTAAATAATGTGTCAATGTTCAAGGGGCAAGGATTTGCTCCCCCTTACCTTATTAATTAAGGAGAAAGAGGCGAAATTACCAAGAAGAACCCAAAAAAAGAAAAGATTCTTAGCCTTGTTCCTTTGCCCTCAGGGTTTAACACCCCAATTGGGGGGTAAACCCTGAAAATGGGGTGTTAAATTTAGCTGACTAGGCGGCATCAAGAGGACTCAGAATCTCGATTTCGCTGTTCACAAGATTTTCAGGAGTTCACAAAAGTTCATAAAGTTCACAAAAGTTCATAAATATTGCGAAAGTTCACAAAACGCCTGTTTTGATTAGGCGGAGGCTATTCCTACGACAACAAAACCCGTTCAACGTTACCTTCGGCAAAGAGCCGAATGAAACCATCTCTCGAAAAGGGGAGGTAGAAGAGATACATAACTCCCTTTCGCTTGGTCTCTCGAATGACGAGGCTTTCATCATCTCCGGGGTGAGGGGCAGTGGGAAGACGGTCGCGATGACCATGACCAGCGATTACTGCAAGAAGCAGCCCGGCTGGGTCGTCGTAGACCTCAATCCGGAAGGGAATCTTTTGGAGCAGCTCGCGAGCAAAATCCTCGACGCGGTTAGGCTCAAGAAACTTTTCCTGAAGGCCGAGTTCAATTTTTCCTTCCAGGGGATCGGCTTCACCTTAAGCGGCGAGAGGCCGGTTGAGAACGTCTCCTCGCTTCTAAGCAACGAGTTGGAGCACTTAAAAAACAAGGGGATGCGCCTGCTCATTACAATCGATGAGGTCTCGCTTAGCCAGCCCATCCGGGAATTTGTCCATGAGTTCCAAGCCTTTCTCAGGGCCAAGTACGACGTTTACCTCGTCATGACCGGCTTATATCAGAACGTCTCCTCTTTCACGAAGCAAAGGAACGTCACCTTCCTTTGCAGGGCGCCGAAAATCTACCTGAAGCCTTTGAACCTCATGGCGATCGCCCATTCTTACGCGAAAATCTTCGATCTAGATGAAGCAAGCAGCGCGAAGCTTGCCAAATTCACGAAGGGCTATGCCTATGCCTATCAGCTGCTTGGGGATATCCTTTTTATCAGCGGGGATCACTCCCTGAGCGAAGAGAATGTGCGGAAGTTCGACGAGACCATCTATGAGAGGTCCTACTCGATCATCTATAGCGAGCTCACCACAAGAGAAAAAGCAATCCTTTTCTCCTCCTTGGAAGATAACTCCAACAAGGGGATTTTGAAGAGACTATCCATCTCCAAATCGCAGCTATCAAACTACAAAAGCGTCCTGTCTAAGAAAGGCATCCTCGAAGAGAATGTCAAGGGCATCGTCTTCGCTCTCCCTAGATTCAAGGAATTCCTCTCTTTCATGAAAGCCGTGGAAGAGGATGAGGATTAGCTTCCTTTTCAAGGGTTTTGGGGCGTCAGTGGCGTGCGAACTCCGCTCCCGCATCTTGCAAAAGGATAAGAAGTCGCCTTGAAGGCGAACGGCGTCTCCGTGCAATTGGATCCTAAACTTTTCATAAAACGTACTATCAGACGATTCTGAGCGCCCCGATTTTCGA
>CAVKPZ010000080.1:0-7995 GCA_963658395.1 Lachnospiraceae bacterium
ACGTTCGTCGGGGATTCCTGCACGAATTTCTTCCACCACATCGAGCGGATGTTCCGCTTCATCTCCGCGCCTAACGGCCCATAATCCCAGGTATTGGAAAGCCCTCCGTAAATCTGGGAGCCTTGGAAGACGAAGCCAGAAGTCTGCAGGTGCTGCGTGATTGTTTCGAATGAGAATTTATTCGCCATTTTCAAATATAGGGCCTCCTAGCCCAAAACTGCAACTCGCATAGTTTAGTGGTTTTTTCCCTCAGGTCAACCCACTATAAGGGTACTTACAAACTTTTCACCAAAGAAAGGGATTTCAATCGGCAGCCAGTGAGGTTTTCGAGATATCTCCCTAGCTCCTCGTATAGCGGGATCGTCTCCTTCCGGTCGAATTCGACCCTTGGGAAATCGCTTTCCTTGCAGCGGAACGCGTAACGGAGGACCTTGAGTTTCATGAGATCTGGTTTCTCGGTATCGGAAAGCTCATGATGCTCGCGGCACAGAAACCCGCCTTCCGCATAAGAAAGAGCGACGATTCCGCGCTTCTTGTGGCATATCACGCATTCGTCGACGTCCAAGCCGTACCCGCCGTTATAAAGGACTTTGGCGAAATATAGGAGCCCTATGGTCAAAGGGTCTTTGCCTTCTTTGATTACGGAGCAGGCTCTCAGCAAATAAGGGTAGGCGAGAGGGGCCTCATCTTCTTGAACGAGCTTCAAAGTGAGCTCCTGAACGAAAGAAAGAACGGTCATGGCCTCGATGCTGTCTTCGATTTGGTAGTTTGCCTCCAAATCGCCTTGCTTTAGGGTCAACGCTCCGCCACTTGATTGCATCAAAAGGAACTCCGAGAAGGAAAAAGGCTGGACGCTGGCTGAATTTTTAGAGGTAAGCTTCTTCACCCCTCTAGCAAGGAAAGAGAAAAAGCCGTCGCTAGAGATGGCGTTCACCATCGCGTCGGCTTCCCGGAACTCGTTGCTGCGAAGCACCAAGCCGACGCGCTTTAGCTCAGTCGTTTGCATAGCCTAGCTTCTTGAGCATGGCGGGGTCATTCCGCCAATCCTCTTTGACCTCGACTTCGAGGTCCAATGAGCTGATGTGCTTGTGGAAGACCCGCTCCATCTCATGGCGCGCGGCCATGGAGATCTTTTTGATCATCTCCCCGCCTTTGCCTATCACGATGGACTTGTGGTTCTTCTTGTTCAGAATGATTCTCGCCTCGATGCGGTAACTATCTCCCTCGGGGGTGAATTTCTTGATGAGGACCGCGGATTGATGAGGGATTTCCTGCTTCAAGAAATGGAGCAGTTCCTGGCGGATGATCTCCTTCGCGCGGTAAGAGAGATCCTTATCGGTTAAGGCGTCTTCCGGATAGAAGGGCTCGCCTTCCGCGAGGTATTTCTCGATTTCCTCTTTTGCCTCCTTGATGCCGAAATTCTTGAGAAAGGAGGCCTCGATCAAAGGATAATCGGGGAAGCGTTCCCTGATCGCTTTCTTCTTCGCCTCCCCTTCTTCGATGCGGAGGAGATCGATTTTGTTGAGTGCCAAGATGCGCGGTGCATTCGAGCGTAGCCCCTCGAGGATGGAGAAATCAGGCCCCAGGTCTTTGGCGGAGCCATCAATCAGATAAAGAATCGCATCGACGTCTTTGGAGGAATCGAAGGCCGACTTCTTCATGTAGCGGTCGAGCGCCCCTTCCCCGAAGAAGATCCCCGGGGTGTCCACGAAGACGATTTGGTGGCTTTTCTCGGTGAGGATGCCGCAGATGGAGTCGCGGGTTGTTTGGGCTTTGGGGGTGACGATAGAGACTTTTTTGGAGAGCACCGCGTTCAAAAAGGTGCTTTTTCCGGCGTTAGGACGGCCGAGTATCGCGATGAATCCGACTTTCATAATACGTCTCCTTCGAAGGCATAGGGCAAAAGATCCTCGATGTTGGTCTGATAGATTTGCCCGGCTTCGTTCGCCATGTAGATTGGCATCTCCTTTGGGCAGAACTCGCTGAGAACCTGGCGGCAGGCCCCGCAGGGTGAGATGGGGTCAGGGGTGTCCCCGATCAGGGCGAGAGCCTCGAAATCATCAGGAGATTCCCCCTCCATGAGGGCGTGATAGACCGCGTTCCTCTCGGCGCACATCGATAAGCCATAGCTCGAGTTCTCGACGTTCGCCCCGTAATAGACCTTGCCGTTTTTGCACAAAAGCGCCGCGCCCACCTCGAAATGGGAATAGGGGGAATAGGAGAGGCCCTGCGCGACGCGGGCCTGGTCCACGAGTTCTTCTGGGGTCATTTGGCTTGCTCCTTTTTCACTTCGTCCAATATCTTGTCCTGGAGAGGGAACATGATTTCCTCATCCTCTTTTTTCATGTGATCATAGCCTAGAAGATGCAGAAGACCATGGCAAAAAAGGAAGCACATCTCCCTTTCCTCGCTGTTGCCGATGTCCTTGGCCTGGCGGAGCGCCTGGGGGACGCAGATGAAGATTTCCCCTAGGATCTTAGGAATCCCGTCGTCTTTGATGAGTCCTTGTTCACTTTTGTCGTCATTGAAAGCGAAGGAGATGACGTCCGTCACCCGGTCGACCTTTCGGTAGTCGCGGTTGATCGCGTGAATCGTGTCATCGTCCACCAATGAGACGTCCACTTCGTAATTGGCTTTGATATTAAGCAAAGCGAAGGCGGTGCCCAGGATATCTTTGTATTTCTCTTCGTATTTGTCGTAGGTTTCGTCTAAGCGGTTTTCAAATTCGAGTTGCATAGGAACGCCTATATCTTACCATCATCCTCCTCGCATTTGAAACTTCCGACGCTAACGAAATGTTGATAGAAATAGGGACGTTCCCTCTTTTCCGTCTCGATGCTTCTCAGATCGAGGAAGATCCTTTCGCCAAGGCTAAGCAGGTAGAGACTGGAAAAGACGAAGAGGATGAAACGGTTGCTCGCGAATTCGCCGCTGAGCAAGCCAAGGCAAGAGGAAACCAGACAAAGCAAGACGAGGATGGCTTTCTTGCTGAGCTCCTTCCTGGTATAAGACCCCAAAGAGGAGAAAAGGTCATTCAGCATCCCCATTCTTTTCCCAATCGTGTCCTCTGATTCGAGGAAAGCCTTCTCCTCGCATCCGATTTTTTCCGCTTCCCTCCTTTCCTTTTTCCCTAGAAGCATCTTATCCAGGAAGAAAACAGCGAAGGGGACCAGGGTAAGCGAGGCGAACAGGGGCTCGTTCAAAGCCACCAGAAAGAAGACGAAGGAGAAGCAAGCGATATCTTCCGGCAGGCTTACCCAAGGAAGGATGGCGGCTTTCTTGTAAGCCAGATAATGTTTCAAGGCCTCTTTTCTTTCCCCTTTCTCCCTCACCGCCAGGCCCTGGCTATAGGAAGCATCGAATTGCTCCATCGCGGCCATCAAAAACACCGAGCGAGACAAGATGAGCAAGCAATAGGCGGCCACAAAGAGAAGCAGCAAGGAGAAATTGCTGGCGCTGGAGAAGAACATGATCGCGAAAAAGGCGAGGGCTGCTTCCAAAATCGGGAAAAGAGGCAGCACATAAGCGAATCGCGGACGCTTAAAGGACGGCAACGCCTCGCCTTTTTCTTCTTTGCTCTCATAAGAGAGCTGCCTAAGGTAGATCCCGCTGAACTTCGGGATGAGGTCCTCTTCCTTTTGCCAGGATTCCCCTGCGGCGGGATCAAGGACAAGAAAGCGGCCTCTCCTTTTCCTTTTCACCATGACCATATGGCTGCTCTCTTCGCCGTTCATGAGCAAAAGGAGAGGGAAGGTATCGCACGCGCTAAGGCCACTTGGCTCGAGGAACTTATACCCGGAGAGAGTCAGGCCGAAGCCTTTCGCGAAGGCGATCAGTTCCCCGAGCGAAGGGGGCTTGTCGGAGATGTGCGGCTCGGCAAGGCTCTCGGCGCGAGAGAAGCCGTTGTAGGCTAAGAGGTTTTTGATTGCTGCGTATCCGCAGCCTTTTTCTTGGGCTTGGTAGATCATTTTTTGTCTCCTCACCCTATTAATTAAGGGGAATTTCGCGTTTCACCCAAAAAATATGAAAAAAAGACCCCGATTTTCGGGGCCAAGGTTTCGCAAGATCAGAATTTCTTCCTGCGGGCCATCTTGGACTTCATCTTCCTAGCAAGGCCAGGCTTCAGATAGGCTTCGCGCTTCCGGGTCTCGAAGAGGATGCCGGATTTGTTGACGCCGCGTTTGAAACGGCGAAGCGCGTCATCGATGGTTTCGTTCTCGCGGACGACGACTTTGACTGACATTCGGTACTCACTTCCTTTCCGGACGTGCGTTAATTTACCCCCTTGTGAGGCAAAGTGCAACCATTTTCAGGCGATTTTCGCCTTTTCTTGCATAATGGCCACAGAAGCGCTCGCGCCGATGCGATTCGCGCCCGCCTTCACAAGGGCTTCGACCTCTTCGTAATGATGGATGCCGCCGCTAGCCTTGACGCCAAGAGACGGCCCAACCGCTTCGCGCATGATGGCGACATCTTCCGCGCTCGCCCCGCCTTTCGAGAAGCCCGTGGAGGTCTTCACGAAGTCGGCTCCGCCTTTCTTGCAGGCGAGGGAAGAGAGACGAATCTCCTCTTTGCTGAGGAGGCAGGTCTCAAGGATCACCTTCAAAACCAAAGAGCCAACCGCCTCTTTCAAAGCGGAGACCTCTTTCTCGACTAGATCATAGCGGCCTTCTTTGACCCAGGAGACATTTTGCACCATGTCGATCTCCTCGGCGCCGTCTAAAACGGCCTCTTTTGCCTCCATGACCTTGACGGAGGTCTTATTGGCGCCCAAAGGGAAGCCGATGACGGTGCATACCTTGACTTCGCTCCCCTTCAGTTCTTTAGAAGCGAGGGAGACGAAGTCCGGATTCACGCAGACGGAAGCGAAATCGTATTCCTTTGCCTCCGCGCAGAGCTTTTTGATCTGGTCCGAAGTGGCTTCGGGCTTTAGAAGCGTGTGGTCGAATAATTTGTTGAATTCCATGGTTATAACCTCTGCTAGGATTATCGTGGCAACACAAAGGAAAAGAAAGACCCAAGGGAGCTTTTCCCTTGGGTCTAGAGGCCTTATTCGCCTTTCTTTTTGATGTGCAAGACTTCCTTGCCATCGTAATAGCCACATTCGGGGCAAACACGATGGGAGCGGATCATCGCGCCGCAATGGGGGCACGCGACCAAACCGGTCACTTCGAGTTTGAAGTGGGAGCGGCGCATTCTTTTACGGGTTTTGCTGATTCTTCTCTGTGGGACTGCCATAAGTAATCTCCTTCCTTTTTCCGGGCAAATTATAGTCGGCGCTCGGAGGGAAACAAGCCAAAATTTGATACAATGTCAAAAGTTTTTCTAATTAATCCACAGCCACCGATGGTTCGTAAACGATTTCTTCGACTTCGCCATGCCGTGGTTTTGAGCTAGGGACGGCGAAAAGGAGATAATTCGAGCTATGGCCTTTGGCGACGCCTTCCTTCGCGTTGTAGTCCTCGAAAAGGACGGGCATCCTCTTCCCATAATATTGTTCCTCGTACTCTTTCCTGAGTTTTGAAGAAAGGGACAAAAGCTCGGCGACGCGGGCTTTTTTTACTTTGGGATCGGTGTCTTGCAAAGTGGAAGCGTAAGTCCCGGGGCGAGAAGAGAAAGGGAAGACGTGGATCTCGGCGAAGCGCGCTTTCTCGCAGAATGAGACGGTTTCCTCCCACTCTTCCTCGCTTTCCAAGGGGAAGCCCGCGATGACGTCCGTGGTGATGGCGATGCCTGGTCTTGCGAGGCGGATGAGCTCGAGCTTGCGGAGAAAAGCGTCGGTGTCGTATTTCCTTTTCATTCTTTGTAGGACGCTGCTGCTGCCAGATTGGAGGGGGATATGGAGATGGGAGGCGATATTGGGCCTGCTTTTCAATAGGCCCAGCAGTTTCTCATCGATCTCGCTCTCTTCGATCGAAGAGATGCGAAGGCGGTATAAAGAGGGGCAGGCGTCGAGAATATCCTCAATAAGGTCGGAGAAACGGTAGGAGCCGTCGGCGAGATCTTTCCCATATCCGCCGATGTGAATGCCGGTGATGACGATTTCCTTATAGCCTTCTTTCATGAGGCACTCGGCCTCGGATATGACTTCCCTGGGCTCCCTGGAGCGGGAGTTCCCGCGCAGAAAGGGGATGAAGCAATAGGAGCAGAAGTTGTCGCAGCCGTCTTGAATCTTTAGGTAGGCGCGCGCGCTCTCGCAAAAGGAATTGGCGCCAAGCTCCTCGTAATTCTCCTTCCGGACGTTTTTTTTCACGTCGATGATTTTCTCGCGGCGGCTTTCGAACCTATCTATATAAGAAGGGATGAGCGCGCGGTCGGCAGAGCCTAAGACGATGTCCGCCCCAAGCGAGGCGGCTTGCTCGGCGTGGGTCTGTGAATAGCAGCCCATGACGACAATGATGGCACGCGGGTTGTTCCGGCGGTAAGAGGAGATATGCTGGCGCGATTTCTGATCGGCTTTCGAGGTGACGGAGCAGGTGTTCAAAACGATGACGTCGGCCTCGCTCTCCTGCTTCGTCTCAAAATAGCCTTCTTTCTTCAAACAAGTCCCGACGCCGGCGTTCTCATAGGAGTTCACCTTGCATCCAAGACTATGCAAAAAATATTTCTTCATCTTTCGCCGCAATCCTTTTCTATTTTTGAAAAAACCACGACCTCATCGTAATTAATCTTATAAATTAATTTGCTAGAAATTAACTTATTTTCTACTAGAAATCTCTTAAATTCCTCTACGTCTCCTCGGTAATAAGCATCCACGGCAGGCTGTATTCTTTCCATCATGTGGTTGCGGTTTTGTTCCTTGAGATAATGGTCGAAGAGGCAGCATTGGCAGTCGAGCCTCCCCTGCTTGTTCACGAAGTAAATCGAGAAAGAATCGTAATCGTAGAAGGCGCTGCCTTCCTCGGTTTTCCTGACCCGCACGAGCTTCGTGAAAAGCGATTCCAAAAGATCGTCGCCGTAATAATCGAAGGGGTCGATGAGGATCGAGTCGAAGTTTCGGAGAAGGCGCTTGTAAGGCATGGAGACGAGCTTCAGCCAATCGCTCGCATAGAGCCGGTTGATGCTTTTGGAGAAGAAAGGGATGTAGATCCTCTCCCCTTCATGGAGGTGATAAGGGAGTTTGGAGAGGATGGGTTCCATGGTCTCTTTGAAGATCTGGAGTTTCTCTTCTTTCCCTAGCCCGACGCTTTTGCTCTTCGCGAGCCTGATCCCCTCATCGATGATCTGCTTCGCCTGAAGGGAGCGAAGAACGATGTTGGCCCTCTCAATCTGGAAGGGTTTATCTGCCTTACGATAATAAGAAAAAATGGGGTAATTCGCCAAAGCCCCGATGTTGTTCAGAAAAAAAGCCATCTCGTCGCTTCGCTCGAAACGGGTCTTTTTCTGTTTTTTCTCCAAGGTGAGGAAAAGATCCATTTACCGAAGATACTCCCCTTCCGCGTCCTTTAGAGGCGCCTTCTTGTTCAAGAGGAGGCCGAGGGCGATGTCGGAAGCGATATAAGCGAGGAAAAGGATCAAATAGATCCAAAAGGAATTCCACGCCAAGAAGAAGATGAGGCTCCCCGCCCCTCCCACGATGATCAGGAAGCTTGTTAAAAAGACAATCCCTCTCTTCCAAAAGCCCGCATAGAAATCATGGGCCCCGAGAAAGCCGAGGCACATGCACAAAATCACGTAGGCTTTGAGGGATTTCGACTTATAAAGCTCATATTTCCCCGTGACGGGGTCGAGGGATGAGGTTACGTCTTTGGTCGCGTAATCGGAGGCGATGGGGTCGACTTCGCCGCAGTAAGGGCAGACATCATTGTCGAGCCGCGATATTTCTTTGTGACAGGATTTGCAGTAAGGCATAGAGCAAAAGGAATTATAGACCACTCTTCGGGAGCGGAGAATTAGAAAAGCCCAATCGTTTCGCAATTGGGCGATTCGTTTATTTCTTGCGTAAGTTGCCAAAGTGATTTCCGTTTTTAAGCGGCGAACTGCATTTTAGTTTGG
>CAVKPZ010000081.1:0-7933 GCA_963658395.1 Lachnospiraceae bacterium
CAATGTTGAGATTGAGAATCCGTTGGAAGTTATGAGGGGCCTGGTGGACAAGTTCTCCTTAAGCCCGGAGAAGCTTGTTTTCTATGCGAAATTCTACAAAAGCATGCAGGTTTATACGGGCTTGTCCGACGTCTTAGGAGGAAAGCCATGAAATTGCATTTAGACAGGGAGAACTTTATTGAGCTTATCGAAAAGTTATATCGCCAGTACGGCTATAAGATTACTGTGCTCGAGAAAGATTATTACGTCACCATGCTTTTGAAGGAGCTTTCGGAAAAATCCCCACCGGAAAACACTTTTTTCAAGGGCGGGACGGCCCTGTACAAGGCGCTTAAATTAATCCGGCGTTATTCCGAGGATGTCGATCTCTCTGTCAATGTATCCGATTGCGTGAGCCCCAGCCAAGCCAAGAAAAGACTTGAGAATGCATCGCTAAAATTTAGATGCCTTCCTATAGGGGAGAAACCTGACAAACGTAAAGGCAGCATAACTTGCGAATATTTATATAACACAATGTTCGACAGCATTGTCGGGAAGAATTCGAGCGCTATGGAAAGATCAAAGTGGAAGCGACCAGTTTCACAATCAGCAAACCAAGCGAGAAAATGAAGATTGCATCTTATCTCTATGAACTCGTTAGTGAGGAAGAGAGAAGAATACTCCGAGAGAAATATGATGTGGAGGAGTTCCTCGTTCCCACGATTACCCTTGAAAGGATTTTTCTAGACAAAGTCTTCGCTCTCGAGTTCTATTATCAAAGGAATATGCTTACCGATGCCGCTAAGCACGCTTATGATCTGTCCGTTTTATCAAAAACGAAGAGAATCCAAAGCTTTCTTAGCGATGCCGAATCGCTTAATAAAGTAATGTTTTATGAAAGGGAGGAAGCGCGGATACGGAAGGGCGGTCTACCCGATGAACTGGGCGTCCGCGATTTTTCTGTGTTCCGAGAATTGCCTCAATCCTTCGATTTTGCCAAATGTTTTTCCAAAATGCAAGAGAAGTATGTCTTCGAGGAATCCTCCTATCTTCGTCTCGAAGAGATTTTCTCTTCTTTGGAATGGATTCGTTCAAAATTCCTCTAAGAAAGTACTTAAAAAGCCTAGCCAAAAAAGAATGAAATAATCTTAGTTGTTAATCTGTTTTTGATACATAAATTAATTTGTGCACGGTGCACTAGATAACTTTTCATGGTAGGGATATCATATTGCCAAACATTTGGAGGAATTCTATCATGCCAGAAGCAAAAATCGTCGATCCGGCCAAAACTACCAAAAAGCCGGCCCGCGCTAAAAAAGCGGCGAAACCCGCGGTGAAAGAAGAAAAAGCCGAAGCCAAGGTCGAAGAGGCCGCCCCCGTCGCTGAAAAGCCCGCCGAGGAAGCCCCGGTCGCCGAAACCAAAGAAGAAGGTGCGCCCGCGGAAGAGGTGACTGTTGCCGAGGCCAAAGAAGAAACGGCCCCAGTAGAAGAGACCGCTGCCCCGGAAGCCGCAGAAACTCCTGTGGAAGAAAATCACGATGACGCCTATGTCTCTCTACGTCACATCGACAAGATCTACGACAACAACGTCCAGGCCGTCTTCGATTTCAACCTGGATATCAAACGCCACGAGTTCATCGTCTTCGTCGGACCTTCCGGCTGCGGCAAATCCACGACCCTTCGCATGGTCGCGGGCCTAGAGGACATCACCGCCGGCGAGCTTTATATCGACGGCGAGTATTCCAATGACCGCACCCCGAAAGACCGCGACATCGCGATGGTCTTCCAGTCTTATGCCCTTTATCCGCATATGACCGTCTATGATAACATGGCTTTCGGACTCAAGATCCGCCATCTTCCCAAGGCGGAGATCGACAAGAGGGTCAAAGAGGCCGCGAACATCCTTCAGATCACTGAGTACCTCGACCGCAAGCCGAAGGCGCTCTCCGGCGGCCAAAGGCAGCGTGTCGCTTTGGGCCGCGCCATCGTGCGCAACGCCAAGGTCTTCCTCATGGATGAGCCTCTTTCCAACCTCGATGCCAAGCTCCGCGTCCAGATGCGCTCGGAGATCATCAAACTCCACGAGGCCTTGAACGCCACGACGATCTACGTCACCCACGATCAGACCGAAGCCATGACCATGGCTAGCCGCATCGTCGTTATGAAGCTCGGCCGTATCCAGCAGGTCGGCTCCCCGATTGAGATCTACAACACCCCGGCGAACCTCTTCGTCGCGACCTTCATCGGCTCTCCTGCCATGAACGTCATGAAAGCCTCCTATGAGAATGGGGCGATCACCCTCCTTGGCGGGCACACTATCCTCCTTGGCGAAGCCTTCGCGAAGGCCCACGACGAGTTCTACAAGAACGAGATCGAGGTCAACAAGGCCCAAATCGCCGCGCTTGAGGAGAAGAAAGCCAACACCAAAGCCCCAAAGGTCAGCAAATTCAATAAGAAAGCGGTCAATCCGATCGCCGTTATTGACGAGGAGATCGCGACCCTCGCCGAACGCATTCAGAAGGACGAATTCGCCCTTCAGGGAAGTCACGAAATCGTCTTCGGTTTGCGCCCGGAGGACATCGAGGAAGCGCCCGCTGGAAAAGAAGGCGCTTACGACATCCGCGTCGCCGTCGCCGAGCTCCTTGGCCATGAGTACTATGTCCACACCGACTTCGGCGGAATCGACCTCGTCGCGAAGATCCAGCTCACCCACGAGATCAAGATCGGCGACAAACTCTCCGTCTCCTTCAACAACGAGAAAGCCCACATCTTCGACCCCTGGAGCGAAAAGAGAATCTACTGATTCCTGCCCAAGAAAGCTTGACCCCCGCGAAAGCGGGGGGCTTTTAAAATTATTCGATATTACCGAAGCAATTTTGCCTCGCTATTTTTGAAATTGCATTTTTCCACCCTAAATAGGGCTTAATTTTGCATTTTTCCAACCGTTCCTTGCTAGTTCATTTAAGCCGGCTATTAATTTTCTGGGAGCATTGAACTTCAAATTTGGTAAAACAGGCCGAATCCCCTTAATTAATAAGGTGGAGGTACTGTTTATGAATGAAAACGAAAAGATGGCCAAGACCATCAAAATCCTTTCCGCCGTCTTAGGGGTCGCCCTGATTGTTGTAGGGGCCGCTCGCGCCCTTACGCAAGGCGATAACCTGGCTCTTGGGGAAGACGGCTTGATTGGGGTGTCGGTATGCCTGCTTGGCTTCGGCATCGGGGCTTCGATCAAAAAGAAAGAAGAGGCTCAAGAAGAAGAAAAATCGGACGATGAGGGGATCTGACCCTCAGTCATCCGAATCTTTCTTATAGGTTTTCTTTGGCCCGTAGGACTTTTTGAAGTCGCCTTTTGAGCCTCCGAAGGACTTTTTGAAGCCGCCTTCTTTGCTATAAGGCTTCCTGTCTCCATAGGGGCTTCTTCCGCAGGGCTTCCTTTCCCCGTAAGATTTGCGATCCCCGTAGGGCTTCCTTTCCCCGTAGGGCTTATCCCCATAGGATTTTCTGGGACCGTAGGATTTGCGTTCTCCATAGGGTTTATCGCCATAACTTTTCTTGTAGGGACGCTCGCCATCGCGATTATAGGCTTTCCTGAAGGGGCGCTCTTCGCTAGACTCCCCGTCTTTATGGAAAGTCTTCCGGTAAGGTTTCTCCCCGTAACTCTTGCGCCCTCCGAAGGATTTTCTTTCCCCGTAGGACTTGTCCCCGTAGCTCTTGCGGTAGGGACGCTCGCCATCCTGGTGATGACTCTTCTTGTACGGACGTCTCTCACCGTCGCTTTCGCCGTCTTTATGGAAAGACTTCCGGTAAGGCTTCTCCCCAAAGGATCTGCGCTCCCCATAAGGCTTCTTATCGCCATAACTCTTGCGATAGCCGTCTCTATCTCCGTAATGGGGGCGGTAGGGCTTCTCGGAGGATTCTTCGCTTCCCTCGGTGGCTTCGCCGCTTTCCTGGGCTTTGATGGCCGCGGTTCTTTCCTCGATGATTTCCCTTTTCTTCTTTTGCTTCTCTAGAAGCATCGGGATATCGTCTTCGCTCAGCACCCAGAAGTCGAGGCTAGAAAGGAGAGAGGCGGTGACGCCTTGGCCTTTCTTGGTTTTGCCCGAGAAAGAGCCGTCGTAGATCTCATAGACCCCGCAGGCGGGGGATTTGTCCTTCAAAACGCAGATGTGGATGCCGAGCAGTTTGCAAAGCTTTAGGGCCCTCTCCGCGCCGAGATTGTATTGCTTGGTGACGTTCTCGCCCTTCGCGTTGTAGACTCTGCCGTTTTTGATCTCGCTTGGGGATCGGGGGGTCGCTAAGCCGCCTTCGACTTCGCTGCAAAAGGGCACGAGGTCGAAATATTGGTTGAGCTCGTCGACGTAAGGGCTCTTCTTGTCAGTGCCGTCGTAGCGGCAAGGCTCGCCAACGAGGCAAGCGGAAATGAGGATCTTCTCCATAACGGGGCTAGTTTACCCTCTCTAAGTCCAAAAGGAAAACAAAACAGGCAAAGATAGGGCTTACTCCCTTGCTTTAGGAAAATCATTGCAAGCCCAACAGTCTGCAATGTCTTAAGCGGAAAAACTCACGCCGATAAAAAGGTGTTCACATAGATATTGATTAAGGGGATATAACCCCTGTTATAGAAAGGAGCAAAACTCATGCCGACCATCCGCCATTTTTATAGAATCATTATTGTGGCGTACCTAAAGAGAAAGGAAAACAATCCGAGGCACATTCACGCAATAACCCAGGATTATGATGCTCCCTTCTTCATCGCGACAGGCGAAATCATGGAAGGCGAATTCCCTCTCAAAGCCAAAGCGATGGTGAAAGAATTCGTCCTTCTTTACCGAAAGGAATTGGAGGAAATGTGAGAGAAAGGGCAATACTCCAAACTCCCGCCGCTTAAGTAACATGTTTCACAAAGCAACCAAACTTGAATTTGACGATGGAACCAAATTAAGGCTCACTTTTCAAAGCGGGGAAATCAAGGCTTACGATATGGCTGCCTTATTTCCTGAGTATCCCCAACTGGAGGCGCTGAAAGACAGAAAGCTCTTCCTAAGCGGAAAGCTTCTTGGACATTATGGCATCCGCTGGAACGATGATTTGGACATAGAGGCGGAAACCATCTATGAAGATGGGGAAAACGTTGGCTTTGCCACGCTCCCCGCTTGCTTGCGGATCGGGAACGCTTTGTCCGAAGCCAGGGCAAAAACTGGAATCTCCCAAGCCGAGCTTTCTTTAAAAACGGGCATTGACCAATTGGATATCTCGAAACTCGAAAGAGGGGTGGGCAATCCTTCTATCGCAACGCTGGAAAAGATATCTTCTGCTTTGGGAAAAAGACTAGAAGTTCGCTTCCTGCCAGAATAGGCGGATCCAATGAACCTATATTGTTTGATTTACAAAATATGCAGGAAACCGCAAAGTTTGGAAATGAGTCTGCCTGCACAAAAAGCGCAAGAACTTTCAAAAATGATCGTTGTTTCAAAAAAAGAAGCGGTTCCCGCTCTTTTTTGAATTACCGAAGGTCTTTTTGAGCCGTGGATATAACCCCGGCATATTTTGTCTGGATGTAGCGGTCGATCGAGGGAGAAAGCAGGCAATCCGCAAGGGCGTCGATCTTTGCTTTGTAAGCGGCGTCGTTCTTGTATCTAGCGACGCTCGCGGCGACGACGTTTGCCCTTAAGTCCTTCACCGAATCGCTTTCCACAGGCAAAGAAGTATCTCCGCTTAGATGGCCCGTAAGGGCGCTATTAGTGGGCAAGACCGCGTAGTCATAATCTTGAAGCGAGGCCACGAGCAAGCTTTCTTCGATGGGGACGATGTTCGAGGGAAGGTTGATGGGGTTCCCGTTTGCGTCGGTTTGGTAAGAGGCGATGACGCCGCTAGAGACGAGGAGATCGAGCGCCCTGATTTCGTTGGAGACGTCATTGCAGATCTCGTAGGTCGCCGTGGTCTTGATAGAACCGAATTCGTCGGCGCTCTTTCTCCCTGCATAGATGCGGAGGGGCTCGAAGTGGACGCTCGCCACTGGGAAGACTTTCGTGTAGGCGTAATCCTCGGAATAGACGGTGCTGAGGGAATCGTATTGCTGCAAGTAGGGGCGGTGCTGGAAGTAGTTCGCGTCGTAGTCCCCATTGTAGACCCCATCGTTTTGAAGGGTCCAGTCGAGGATCGTGACCTCTAGCGCATAGCCTTTCTCCTCAAGGAGCGGCTTCACGGCTTCGTTTAGGATCTCCGCGTGGGGGATCTCGCTCGCGGCGATGGTGATGGTTTTGCTCTTGTCTTCCCCACAGCCAGTGAGGAGGAGAGGGGATAATAGAAGTAGGGCGGTGAGTTTTTTCATGGTTAAGGATTCCTTTGTTATTTGAGTTTCTTTCTTTTGTCAAT
Source organism: Lachnospiraceae bacterium (assembly GCA_963658395.1). Classification (GTDB taxonomy): domain Bacteria; phylum Bacillota_I; class Bacilli_A; order RFN20; family CAG-826; genus Alloenteromonas. The sequence continues at coordinate 6,358 of CAVKPZ010000081.1, forward strand.
TTTCTTGGCTAGGCATAAGCCAAGCTCCTGGACAAGCTCGACGAGGGCGACGACCAGAAGGATCATGGCCCAGAAGGTCCAGCTAGAGAGGAAATCGCCGGTATGGCGCGTGTAATAGCTCCAAATCTCGCTGATGAGGCCGCCCGCGCCGATGTTATAAGCGAAGGAGGTGTAGCCAAGGACATTCACGAGGGTGATCGTGAAGCCGAGGAGAAGCGAGGCTCTGGCCTCGCCTAGATAGACGTGGCGGATGATCTGGAAAGGGCTAGCTCCGAGGGATTTCACCGCCTCGACCGCTCCGTTATCGACGTCTTGCAGGCTTTGCTCAACGCTTCTAGCAACGAAGGCGAAGGTGCTGAAGAAGAGGGGGATGATCATCGTGTACCATTGCCCGGTCCCTCTGCCTAATAAGGCGCGGTTAAGGGGCAAGAGAATGACGGTGAGGATGAGGCAAGGGACGCTGCGGAGGAAGTTCACGATGATCCCGAGAACTAGATTCACGGGCTTATTCGGACGGAGCCCATTCTTGCTCGTGACCTTTAGGATGACCCCTAAGGGAAGCCCGATTAAATAAGCCAACGCGGTGGAGATGAGGGTCATCCCAAGGGTCTCCAAGGTGATCTTAACGAAATCAATGTTCATCGGTTATCTCCTCGAACTTCACGCTCTTTAGGGCTAGGTAATGCTTGAGCTTCTCATAGTCTCTTGCTTCTAGCGGAGCCTTGAGGATGGTTTGGCCGTATACCTTGCCGTTCACGATCTTCGTGTCCGCATAGACAATCGAGACGAGGATCTGGCATTCGGAAACGATCTTCGAGATGAGGGGCTCGTCGACGTTCCCTCCGAAGAGGATGCGAATCATCCTGTGCTCGTCGAGGCTCGTGGAGAGTTTGTTCGAATAGACGAGATTCCTGGTGATGTCGCACTTAGGATTCAGGAAGACATCGCTCATGGGGCCGCTTTCAACGATTTTAGCCTTATCGAGAATCGCAACCTTGTTGCAGATGCTCTCGATGACGTTCATTTGATGGGAGATCATCAGGATGGTGAGCCCGTATTCCTTGTTGAGAGACTTAAGCAGCTTCAACAGGGAAGCGGTGGTCTCGGGGTCGAGCGCGGAGGTCGCTTCGTCAGAGAGCAGGACCTCGGGGCTGAGGGCGAGGACTCTTGCGATCGCGACCCTTTGGCACTCCCCTCCGCTTAGCTCGCTAGGATAGCTTCTTAGCTTCCCTTCCAGGCCGACTTTCCTTAAGGCGCTTAGCGCCCTAGGCATTCGCTCCTCTTTCCGGATGCGGTTTATCTTCAGGCCGAGCAATACGTTATCAAGGACGTTCTTTTGCTCTAGCAAGTTGAAGGATTGGAAGATCATCCCGAATTTCTTCCTATTCTCTCTAGAAAGAGGGGAAGAAGGGGAAACGAGCAGCTCGCCGTTATAATAAATCTCGCCCTCCTCGAAGCTTTCTAGGGAATTGATGCAGCGGACGAGCGTGCTTTTGCCTGCTCCGCTTAGCCCGAGGATCCGTAAGTGTCAATTGGGTTGGAAAAGCCGCGTGAAAATCGCGGCTTTTCCAACCTT
>CAVKPZ010000082.1:0-7705 GCA_963658395.1 Lachnospiraceae bacterium
GGGGCGAAGCGAAGGATTCCCCTTCGCTTAAGGAGCAGGAGAAATCCGTTTCGCCTAAGCCGGTGACAATGCGCAGATACCCGTTGCTCTTTTGGATTTCCTCTTGGTGGTTCCCACTATAAACGAGATTGAAGCCAATGCAGTCGCCGTGCGAGTAAGAAGCGTTTTTTCTTTCGAGGTAAAAGAAGGGATTATGAAGGTCATTCGAGGATCCCGTGGAACTCTCTAAAAGAATAAGGTTGGAATTTGGGAAGGTCTTCTCCTCATGGAATTCGTCGATCCAACCGCCTCGGAAGGTATGAAGCAGATAGCCTTTATCTTCAAGCGAAAGGCAAAGTGAGGAAATCTTCCGGATAGTCAAAGGCTTAGGCGAGTTGTTTTTCACAACCACGTAACGGCCGAAAACGTCGCTGGAAGAATAGACAAGATAGTGAAGCTCGAGTTCCGCCCGCGTCGTTTCATCCATAAAGCGAAGCAGGAGTTCTTGCTCTGCCCCTCTCGGGGTAGGATAGCCTTTCATCTCGCCAGGCTCTTTTATTTTGGAAGAGGCAAAAACGAAATCGAAGAGGGAGGTGTCATCGTTTTCAAGCCGTAAAGACGGCGTGAGGAAATCTCCTTTGCCACGAGTAGAGCATTCTAGTGGCAAGGAACTCAAGCAAATCTCAGGATGGCTTTTGTCATAAGAAAGGGAGCGCCCGGGGATTAAGGCTGGATCATAGGCGAGGCAAGAAAGATCCTCATTTTCGCTCAAAGCGAGCCCAAAGTAATCCAGAACCGGTTTTTTGATTGAATTGATTCTAACGACATAGGAAGAGTGACCGCTTTTCAAATGAAAGGCATTATTTTGCTGGTAAATCATTTGACAGAAGTTTACCACACGGCTCGTTTCTATAAGAAACGATTTCACCATCTTAAAGCGATTTTGTTTTAGAATACTCTTATGGCAAAAACGCAATCAATTTCATTCGACTGGACCTTCCTTCCCGGATATGAGCCAAGCTATGTGGAGGGACTGCCTGAGGGGGCGGAGAAAATCGATCTCCCCCACACCGTAAAAATGCTCCCTTATCACCTCTTTGATGAGAGCGAATATCAAGGGTTGTTCACCTACGAAAAACATTTCGATGACGAAAATCCCTCCCTTCCCGTGAAGATTCTTCATTTCGATGGGGTGATGCTTCAAATGCAGGTGTATTTCAATGGCATCTGCCTAGGACATTTCATCTCCGGCTATCTGCCGGTCGATATCGATGTTAGCAAGCTCATTAAGGACAAAGACAATCAGCTTATTGTGATTGTCGATAGCCGCGAAGATAAAAGCATCCCCCCTTTTGGAGACATTGTCGATTACATGACCTTCGGGGGCATTTATCGCGCAGTCTCCGTTATCGCCCATCCCTCCTCCTACATCGACTGTCTTTTCATCACCGCGGATATGGAAGGGCATCTTGAAGTCAAAACCAACTTGGTGAATCCAACTTCCGAGCTCAAAGTAAGTCACATCCTCTATCGCGAAGGGAAGCCCATCGCTGAGTTTTTGGGGGAGGTCTATGATCTTTCCTCCCCTCATCTTTGGTCCTTGGAGGACCCTTATCTCTATACGCTCAAGACCATTTACGGGGATGATGAAAGAGATGATCTCGTTGGCTTCCGCTCGGCCAGGTTCACCTCAAACGGTTTCTTCCTGAATGGGAAAAACATGAAGATCCGAGGGCTGAACCGCCACCAAACCTTTCCTTATTTCGGCGCTGCCGCCCCTGCTTCTTTGCAGCAAGACGACGCGGACATCCTGAAATTCGGCTTAGGCGCGAACCTCGTCAGGACCTCGCACTATAGCGATGATGAGTCTTTCCTCGATTATTGCGATCGCATCGGCTTGCTTCTGATCGATGAAATTCCCGGATGGCAGCATGTCTCCAGCGATAAGAAATGGCGTGCCCAGCTCCGTGATTTCACCTATCGTATGATCAAGAAAGAAAGAAACCATCCTTGTCTCGTCGCTTACGGGCTGAGGATCGACGAGAGCCAAGACGACCATGAGCTTTATACGGGTCTTCAGCAAGTCAAAAAAGAGCTTGACCCGAAGCGTCAGTCCATCGGCGTCAGGAATTTTAAGCAGAGCGAGCTCCTTGAGGACGTATACGGCTATAACGATTTCTCTTGCTGCTCTTTGAAACACGGGCTTGACGACCCTTTGACGGACGTGAAAGGGAAACATCCCGTTCTCGTGACCGAGCATAACGGGCATATGTTCCCCACGAAATCTTTCGACGTCGAAAGCAAAAGGGTCGAGCACGCCTTGCGCCACGCGCGCGTCATGGACGATTCTTATGCTTACGATGAACTAAGCGGTTCCGTCGCCTGGTGCGCCTTCGATTACAACACTCACAAAGATTTCGGCGCGGGCGACCGCATTTGCTACCACGGTTTAAGCGACATCTTCCGCCTTCCGAAACCCGCCGCCTATTTCTATGCCTCCCAAGGGCTTGAGAATACTTTTTACGTCATGGGTAACCTCGACCCAGGCGAAGAGAACGGCTGCCGCTTGAAGGGCCCTTACATCTTCACCGACGCCGAATATGTGGACGTTTATCACGGGGAGTTATTTGTCGGTCGCTATTATCCCGCCAAAGACGAGTTCCCCCATCTCCCCCATCCTCCCGTGCACGTCAAGGACCTATTAGGCGCATCTCTGCAAAGCCTTGGTTATAACGAGAAGGAATGCAAAGCCCTAAGCGGCCCCATTTCCCAATACGCCGCCCAAGGAATCGACAGCCTTTCCTCAAAAGAAAAGATAACCTTGTTCAAAATTCTGAAAAGACACAGCTCGAACATCGGAGAAGCCGTGGGCGAGATTCAAAACCTTCTCATCGGAAGAGGCGAGAAGGCCAAACCCTACCGCTTCCTCGGTTATAAGAACAACATCGTTTTTGCGGAGAAAACCGTCTCAATGTCTTCCTCTTGGCACTACGAGTTAAGTTATTCCAAAAACGAGTTGGAGAACAAAGGAACCTACGACGCGATGCGGGTGAGCGTACGCAAACTGGATCAAAACGGCACCTTGATGCCTTATGCAAACGACTGCTTGCTGCTAGAAACTAGCGGGCCCATCGAAATCATGGGACCGACACGCGTTTGTCTTGTCGGGGGAGGCGTCTCTATCTACGTTCGCAGCAAGAAAGTCGATAAGCCCGCGAAAGCAGAGCTCAAGATTTATGGTGAAGATGCCTTGGCGCTCCCCATTTCTGTCAAATAACCACGCAAAACTTAAAAATCCCGGCAATTCTGCAGGGATTTTTTATCGCATTTGATCACGCTTCGTTTTTTGTCGGTTTATTCTTCAGTTCGTCTTGCTTATGGCGTTCCTCAAGCTCTTTAACAATCTTGGCTTCTTCATCCTCGTAGACTTTGAAGCCGAAGCGAAGCAAAACGTAAGCGACGATAACCGAGACGAGAATCGTTCCAACGACTATCGTGCCAAAAATGATGAGGGACTGCTGAGAGATATTGGCGCCGGCGGAGGCGATGGACGAATCGCGTGTCGCTTCGGCCGCAGTTTTGTCCCCGCCGTTATAGGCGACGCTGTTATAGTCCGCCTCCGCGTTTGAGATCGCGTTGATGAAAACGCTCGTCCCGGTTGCTGCATAAACGATGTACTGCAAGCCGCGATTCATGCCGGAGCAGAGTTTTACATCAAGCGGGCGCCAGGCAAAGCAGATGGATTCTTTTCTCTCGCCGAATTTCCATTCGTTGTAGTCGATCGCGTTTTGCATAAGAACGAGGAGAGCCAAGTAGAAGATGCCGCTGGCGCCGAAGAAGAAGAACGAAGTCACGTAGTACATCCACATTGAGCCACCAAGAATCCAGAAAACGTTGTTCTCGTCTGGCGTGTTGTAGGCAATGGGCTTTTCGCCAAAGAGGGGGAAGGCAACGAAATAGAAGACGAGATAGCCTACCACCACGATAATGCCCATTGTGGTGAGGATGCTCTTTTGCTTCATCTTCTTTGACAAAGCCGGGTAAAGAAGCTGAGACAAGACGGTCGCGACGATGTAAATCGCTAGAATCGCGGTCGCGACGAGCCCTCCTTTGCTCCCGCCGTAGCCAAAGACCATGTAGAAATAGTTTTGCCCGATTCCCGTCAAAATGAACTCAGCGAACTGGAAGAAAAGTAAAGCCAAAACGACAAAGAGAAGCTGATGGTTTTTGATAACAACGCGGAAGAGGTCAAGAATGCTAGAAGATTCGGAGATCTGTTCCTGGACGGTGTCACGTTGTTTTTCCTTGCAAAGGAAGTAAACCAAAAGCTGTGAGGCAAGGAAGAGCACGGCGATAAGCGTTCCAATTAGCGCATAGATTGAAGCGGTAGAAAGGGGGATGAGCCCCGGAAGCAAATACATGCAAAGGGTCATGACCGCGGTACCGATAGAGGCAGCAACGGTGACGTTCGTCGTGATTCTCGCCCTTTGCTTGGGGTCGTTCGTGAGAGAAGGGAGCATCGACCAATAGCCGATGTCATTCATCGTGAAGCAAAGATCCCAAAGCAAATAGCCGGCGATCATGAATGCGACGTACCCCCAGCCATCCCCGCCGACCATAGCAAGAGGCACCAGGAACATGAGCGCGACCGTCAAAGCGTTTCCGATTGCCCCAATTGCAATCCAAGGCCGGTATTTTCCTGATTTTAGATGAACCTTTTCAATGATAAAACCCATAATCGGGTCATTTAAGCCATCCCAGATAAGGGCGATGATCATCGCCACGGTGATGATGCCGTACTGCGCTTTAAACGTCTCGGGGTCGCTAGACAAAACGCCTGCGGTGATCGCGTACTGCATGAGGAATGTGCCGATCATCGTGTAGCAAGCGTCACGGAAGATGCCTGACCAAGGATAAAGAATCCTTGTCAATTTAGGGACGTTGTCCCCTTCGAAGGTCCTGTTGTTAAACAGGCCGCCACTTTTCAATTTCATGTTTCCACTCCTAAAAAGTTATGACCATTATAGGCGGTAAGCGCTTACCTACAAGGGAAAACATGTTTTATGATTATCAAAATATGATATTTATTAATTGACTTAATTAATGAGCTCTGGGAACGCTCAAACCATGCGGCTATTGCTCACCATATACAAATAGGTGTTATAGCAAATCATCGGTTCTTTGGAATCCTCTTCGCCTTGCTTGATGGGAAGGATTGTTTCGTCTAGCTCAGGAATCGGAACTCCGTTTTTCAAATATTCCTCGATGCGTAATTTGGCCTCTTCTAGCCTTGCCTTGACTCCAGCGAGCCTGATCTGACCAATCTCTAGGCCTTGAGGCTTGTTGTCTTTAAGCCAGCGGGAACGGTATTGTTTCGCAAATTCCTCTGCTTTCTTCGCTGCGGTCTCTAAAGCGGGTACCAAAGATTTCAAAGCATCTTTGTCGCCTTTTTGGTAGGCCTCTCTCATTTGGACCCCGAGGGTAAGCTTCGAGCCAATGGCTTCGCAAAGGGAAGAAAGATAATCGAAGAGATAGCCCCACTCCCCTGCGCGCTTCCCGGCTTCCTTGATCTTTTTGGCGTGTTCGGCATAAAGAGCTTCGTCTTTAAACTCTACGCGAGTGTCAAAGAGCCCAAGAAGCGGGTCGTTATAGAGGAAGTAGCGGCAAGGATTTGAGCAAAGCTGTCCGTCTTTTCGCTTATGGGTAAGGAAGTTCGGGGTTTCAAGCAGCTTGAAATCATCATAAGAGAAACCAAACATTTCCTCGAAATCTTTTTTGATTTCACTCCTATTGTCCACGCCGAGGCTTTCTCGCGGATAAAGAACAAGGTCGTAAGGGCCGAGAAAGAAGAGCAATCCGCCCCATCGTCGCCCCAGGCAGTGATGATGACCTTTTTCACGCCCTTCTTCCGACAAGCTTCTAATGCTGGAGCGCTAACTTGCTCTCCGTAAGTCAGAAGAGGTGCAAATCCAACCCAAGTCCAAACCCCACCAGCAAAAATGACATCCTCGTTCAATTCGCGGTGCAAATCGATCATCCTTTCGTAGAAAGGCTCGTCCTGATGGTAATAGTCTCAATAGACCTGCTTCACGGCGGGGAGTCCTTTAAGCTTCCGAAGATCGAGTTTGGCGTTCAAGTCATAGTATTCGCCCCCGCTGGCGAGACGGAAGAACATGTCAGACCACATCATCGCCTCAAAACCGTGCCTCTTCGCAATTTCGTAAACCTTTTTCAGGTGACGGAGGAAGATGTCCACGCGGTTTTCAAAGCCATGGATATCCTTAAATTTACCTAGCCCGAGCATATGGGCTTCATCCATGCCGATATGGACTTTTCTCGTGATGAAGCATCTTTCAAGAGAAGCAAACATGTTCTCGATGAGCACGTAGGTTCTCGGCTCATCGACGAGCAAGATGTCATCCACATCAAGGTCTTTGGCATAGGGTTCGTGCTTGAAGATGCAATTGAGGTGAGCAAGAGTTTGGATGCAGGGGATAATCTCGACGTGATGTTCTTGCCCGAAGGCGCATAAGTCTTTTAGCTCGGCTTCGCTGTAACGCCCGCGAAGATAGCCAAAATAAGGCTCATCCCGAACCTCATAGGTATCCTCTGTGTAAAGCATCAAAGAGTCGTAGCCCATCTTTTCAAGAAGAAGAATCATCTTGCGAAGCGAAGGAATATTCATGACTCCGTTTCGCGAGCAATCAAGCATCAAGGTGAACATGTCATAGTTTTCCATAAACTTCTCCTGCTTTTATCGATAAAGTTCCATTTTGTCGAAGTAGTAAATTGGGCAGGCGGACCAACCATGGCATAAGCTGCCCGCACCACCAAAGTCTTTCCACCCCAGTTCCGTCTCATAGAAGGTCGTTGCCCCATCGGCGAGCATCCTTCCATAGGTCCGTTTGATGTCTTCTAAGACGTAAGAGGCGTTGCCTTTTTCGACTTTTAGGAGGGCATCATACACGAAAGGTCTGCTGGCCAAGGTGGATTTCACAAAATCAGAAGCAGGATCCATCAACTCCTCGGCGATAGTCTCAGCCTCTTCTTTTGAGGCGTAGCCGCAAAGAACGGCAAGCGCGTTCCCGTATTGAGAGCATGCGTCGCAGTCTTCGCTCAGGCGAAAGAATCCGTCTTTCAAGAAAACTTTTCTGGCCGCCTCCCTGTTCCTTTTTTTGAAGGAAGAGTAATCATGCCCGATTCCCAATCGATCTTGGATGTTCTCAAAGCAAGGCAAAATCAATGCAAAAAGCCCATTGAGCATGAGATCGGTTTTCTTATCTTGCTTAGCGCCGAGATTGCCATCTAGACCATCCGCCCATTCATAGAAATTCCATGCCCCTTCCTGATCGAAAGTGTATAGCAAGCCGTTTTCCTCCCTTGAGAAGAAGACGCTCATGATGGATTTCACCTTCGGGTAAAGCTCCCTGACGAAATCTACGTCGCCCGTCTTGGACAAATAAAGATCCACCGCGCGGACATAAAACAAGGAGAAAGAAGGAATCGTCAGTTTAGAAGAGCTGGGCGAGCAAATCGACAAAAGCCCATCTGGCCTATCGTCATAGGCAATTAGACGCAGGCTGGCCCTGATTTGCTCCGTGTTCTCGAAGCAAACGAATCCGGCGAGAGCTTGGTTGAAACTGTCCATTGCATAAAGACACTGCTCCCTCCAAGGGCAATCCTCGTAATGCTCGTGGTAGCAGCATTCAAGGGTATAGACGGAGGT
>CAVKPZ010000083.1:0-7691 GCA_963658395.1 Lachnospiraceae bacterium
TTATCACATGATGTATGATGGGGGGAGCTTCAGCGTTCGCAACAATCTTGTGCACGGGAACAATTATCCCCCTTCGGATCAAGAGCTCGAGCTTGCCTTCAAGGCAACCCTCATTTCTGTCGCCATCATGATTAAGCGCATTCAAACGGAACGCGATAATGATGGGTGCTACCTAATAAGGGTAGAGAGTCAACAGGACTTGAATAGTCCTAACCTATCAGGCGAAAAGAAAGCAGTGGAGTAAAATACGTCGATATGAAAGCGATTGCGGCGAACAAGCAACGGAAATTAGGAATCGTTCTGCAGTATATGCAGATGGGCATCAGCATTTTGGTGTCGCTTTTATATACCCCGGTAATGCTTAGAATGCTTGGCCAAAATGAGTACGGCATCTACAGCGTCTCTAGTTCCATTATCTCTTATCTTTCTTTGCTTTCCTTAGGTCTTGGCTCCTCTTACATCCGTTTCTATTCGATGTATAAGAATCAAGATAACGGAGAGAAGGTCAAAAGTCTGAACGGAATGTATTTCTCCGTCTTCGTGGTAATCGGCCTAATCGCCTTAGGGGCAGGCTTGGCGATGTCTTTCAACGCGGGGGCTTTTTATAATGACAGTTACACCGTGGATGAGATTGGCATCGCCAAGGTTTTGATGATCTTCTTGTCCATCAACTTAGCCATCTCTTTCCCTTCATCCGTCTTCGTCTCCTACATCTCCTCTCAGGAACGTTTCATTTGGCAGAAGATCGTCAATATGGCTTCTACCGTTGTAAGCCCCTGCGCGAACATCATTTTGCTTTATTGTGGCTTTGGCTCCATCGGCATGGTCGTCACCTCTACCTGCGTTTCAATCTTAGTTTCTGTAGCCAACGTTTGGTTCTGCTTTAGAAAACTTAACATGAAGATGAGCTTCCGTTCCTTTGATTGGCGGCTATTCAAGAACATCTTTGTGTTCTCTTTCTTTATTGCTTTGCATCAGGTTATCGATCAGGTGAACTGGCAGACCGACAAGATCATCTTGGGCAAGCTCGCGACCGGAAGCGCTGTAGCCGTGTATTCTGTCGCCGCGAGCATCAACAACATGTACCTGCAGTTTTCTATCGCCATATCCAGCGTATATGCCCCGAAGGTCAATGCCGTCGTCGCGGAGAATGGGCCGAACTGCAACGATGAACTTGTAGACTTGATGATTAAAGTAGGGCGGTTGCAATTCTTCGTTATCAACCTTATTCTCACTGGCTTTATATTCTTTGGACAATACTTCATTTCGCGCTGGGCTGGTGAAGGATACGAAAATTCCTATATTATCGCTTTGCTGCTGATAGTGCCGGCGACATTGACTTTGACGGAAAATCTTGCGCTTGAAATCCGGCGCGCGAAGAACATGCACAAGGTGCCTACCTTCGTCATGCTTGGCGCATCTGTGCTCAATGTCGCGATCAGCATCTGGTTCGCTTATTTGTGGGGAGAAGTAGGAGTTGCTATTGGAACTACGATTTCGTTGGTCCTCAATTTTTTCTTTGTGAATATTTACTATGCTTTGCGAATCAAACTCAACATGGTCCGCTTCTTCAAAAAAGTTTATATCGCCTTGCCTTCCTTGGCTGTCCCTTGCGTTTGCGGGGCTTTGATGATGGTTTTCTGGAAACCAACGAGTTTGACAATCTTCGCTGTTCAAATTGTGATATACACGCTTATATATGGCGCTTCGGTTGCTTTGATTGGCTTGAACAAAAACGAAAAAAAAGTAGTGTTCGCTTTCTTGATGAAGCGGGGCAAAAAAAAAGAAGAGGGCCAAGCCTCTGAAGGGGCGTTCGAACAAGGCCAGCCTGCTTCTAATCAGACCCCGGAAGCCGAGTGTTCTGAGCAAAAGTTAAGCGATGATCGAGCCTCCGATAATCATATATCGGAGAACGAATAAGGAAGAACGAATATGCCTGGTTATCTCATTGCTATCATTATTGTCTTTGGAACTATAGTTCTATATGAGTTTTGTGAGTTCCTTTGTTGTCATTCGAAACGATATAAAAGTGCGCTTGGCGGTGCGGATCGCTTAAAACACGTCCCGTGCGACCTTGATATTTGCAACATCGGCTCCGGCCCTGGCCTTTACGCGATTAGCTACGAGAAATGTCCTTTGAATGGCTTCAATTTTAGCACGGCCCCTCAAAACTACGAGAATGGGTTCAAGTTGTTGAAAAGGTTTCAGGAAAAGATTAACGATAACGCAATCATCATCATCATCATCATGTGCCCGTTATCTTTTGGGAAGAACGGCGATTACGACTCTGAAGGCTATATGGATAAGTTCTATGGCGTTTTGCCTAAAAACGAAATTAAGAATTACTCTTTCAAAAGGCTTTGGATCGTCAAGCATCCTCTGATGATGTGGTGTCTTTCGTTTGTGAAAAAAACTTTTGTTAAAGCGAAACGAAAAAAGGAGGAATCCAGCCCTAGCCAACTTATCACTACTGAGCCCGGCGTCGTGAAGGGATGGAAGAAAGAATTCAATCTAGCTGATTTGAAAGACCCCACTCAAGTGTATTCGCATCAGGAAGCCTTCAAAGAAAAGATAACGATTCTAGAAAACGGGATTAACTTTTGCTTAAAAAAGACGTGGAAACCCGTCTTTGTCATCCCTCCCGTTCCTGAGAAAACTAGACAATATATTAGCAAGGAATTCGCAAACGAGTTTGTTTATAAGAATCTAGAAGCGCTTCAGCGCAGCCACCCGGATGTCAGGACGCTCGATTACTTCTGCGATGAACGTTTCACCCAAGATTGCTTCAGCGGGGATATTTTTGCTAACGAGAAAGGCCGGGAACTTTTTTCAAAGATTTTATTTAAAGATCTCGGTCTAACGGATGAAGCCAAACAATAGAAAGGGGGAACTATATGGAATATTTTAAGATTAATGACCAGTTAAAATTGCCTGCCGTAGCGATGGGCACGGGCTGGCTGAACACGGCTTATAAAAGCCCTGTTTACTTCGTTAAGCGCGTCTTAGGCGAGATGGGGCAAAGAATCAAGGGGGAATATCCCAAGGAAAGGAATTACACAGTCCATTACGAGCTTAGGAAACTGCGGAACTTTAAAAAATCGATTCAACAGTCCTTGGAGGTCGGTTATGAACTCTATGATACCTCCAATGCTTATGGCAATCAAAAGCTAATGGGGGGGGGTGTTCAAAAATTATAATCGCGAGGATTACTACATTATGTCGAAAGTGACAAATATGGCCCAAAGGGCCGGAAAAGTCCGAGAGGAATTCGAGAAAGGGCTGAAAGAGCTTGGCGTTAGTTACATCGACCTTTATCTAATTCACTGGCCGCAGCCTGGCTGCTACATTGAGACTTGGAAGGTTTTGGAGGAACTTTACAAAGAAGGCAAAGTCAAAGCGATAGGGATATCGAACTTCAACATCCATCACATAGAAGACATCAAGATCGGCTGCGAGATCATGCCGATGGTGAACGAAGTCGAATGTCATCCCTTGCTTCAGCAAAAGGAACTGAGGGAATATTGCAAGAAGAACGGCATCGTTCTCGCCGCTCATACTTCAACCGGAAAAATGAGAAGCAATATTCGCGATACGATCTTGAAAGACATTGCTTCCAACCAGGGCAAAAGCATTGCCCAAGTAATTCTCCGCTGGCACTATCAATTAGGAGACATCTCTATCTGCAACACGCTTAATAAGGAGCACATGAAAGAAAATCTCGATATCTTCGACTTCGAACTATCTGAACCGGAAATGGAGTCCATCGCGAAAATGGACGCGAACTTCCGAATTTGGCCCGATCCTGAAACGGCGGACTTCAACCATTTATAATCTCCATCGACAAGGAACCACGAATGATCGACACGAACCCAAAGAAGAACTGCAACGGATGCAAGATGTGCAAAGACATCTGTCCGAAAGGCGCCATCCGCTATAAATGCGATGAACTTGGTTTTTGGTATCCTATGGTCGATTATTCCTTGTGCGTCAAATGCAAGAGATGCATCGACGCCTGCCCTCAAATAACACCCATCAAATGCAGAACAAAGGAGCCTAAGGTCTATGCGGCTTGGTCTAGGGATGACCAGGTGAGGCTTGATTCCACATCGGGTGGCTTATTCTATGAACTAGCCACTCATATCTTAGATCAAGGTGGCTATGTCGCTGGCTGCGTCTATGACGAAGATTTCAAAGGCGCCCATCAGACAATCATCCATTCCAAAGAAGAGCTTAAACCCTTGATGGTGTCCAAGTATGTTCAAAGCGATAGCGAGGGCATTTACAAGAAAACCTTAGAAGCCCTTAAGACAGGAAAACCCGTTTTGTTCGTTTCCTCCCCGTGCCACAACGCCGCTTTGTGGTCGTATCTAAGAAAAGAATACGATAACCTCATCTTGTGCGACTTCCTTTGCAGAGGGCATAACTCCCCGAAGGCCCATAAGAAGTACGTGGAGTATCTGGAATCCAAATATGGGGGTAAGATGACGAGTCTCAGATCCAAAGACAAGAGGAATGGTTGGGAGAGGTTTGGACAGTCCGCGACCTTTGATAATGGCAAGGAGTACTTCTTGCCCCGCAGTGAAGACCTTAGGGTCGTCGCTTATCATAATGGCAATCTCATGGCCAGAGAGTCCTGCCTTGAATGTAAATTCAAACACATTCCTAGAGACGCCGCAGACATCACCCTAGGGGATTTCTGGGGCATCGCGAAAGAAGAGGTCAGAGATATCGATAAAGGCATCTCTCTTGTCTTCACGAACACGGAGAAAGGCGAGGCCGTATTTAATAGTATTAAGCCTAAGATCGAATATATCGACAAGACTTTGGGAGACGCCAAAAAAGGAAACGCGGCGATTTATGAAAGCGCGACCGCTTCCCCCAAGAGGGCGGCCTTCCTCCATTCGATTGATGCCATGCCTTTTGATAAAGCGGTCGCGAAATACCGCACCCATCCTAGCTTTGTGGCTAAATGCAAAGGCTTCGCGCATCGTTGCCTAAGAAAAGCCAAACGGATCATGAAGGGAGAACACAAATGAGTATCAAAGCAGTTGCCAAGGGTTTCCTTAAATGCGGCTTCAAGTTTTTGAAGTACAACTACTTTTCCAAGAGGGTTGCCCGGAAGAAAGGAGCTTATTTTTTTCCGTATCGTAACAGTATCATTGAAATCAGTAAGACGGGGCGTTTGATTCTTAACGGCAGTTTCGAATTCAACGCCTCTAAATTTAAACATTCCAAGGCTGAATCCTATCTAAGAATCTGTCCTGGGGCGACGATGATTGTGAACGGGGATTCCAGAATCAATTATGGCTCCACGATCAACGTTAATGACGGCGCCGTCTTAGAGATTGGGTCCATGACATCCAATGTTGGGATCAACTTCCAATGCAGGAAGAAGATCACGATTGGCAATGATTGTATGTTTGGGAGGAATTCTACGATATTTGATTCGTCGTTCCATCCGACTGGATATTCTTTGGAAGAGTTTAAAACAAACTCGGAAGAAGTAAAAATTGGCAACCACGTGTGGGTTGGGGCTTATGCATTCGTTATGCAGGGCACTGAGCTGAAAGACGGCGCCATTGTTGGTTCTAAGGCTTACGTTAGGGGCGAAACTGAGCCTGCGTCTTTGATTATGACTCGTACGGATAAGCCTTCTGCAACCGGGATGATGTGGGCCAGGGGTGATAATGAAGCATTGAAGCAAAACGCGCTTGCTTATTACAAAACGGAGGAAAAACCAATTGTCGACAATCAGGCTGTTGCGGTTTTTTCAAAGCGAATTCTTGATTGTCTCAATCGTGAAATCGATTATCTCGATTTAAAGTCAACCGACGATTTGGTTGAGAACGGCAAGCTTGATTCGTTGACCACAATCAGCGTCGTGATTGCTCTTGACAAAGAATTTGGCGTTAATATCCCATATAATGAAATTAAACCATCGAGTTTAAGAAACGTCGCTTCGATGGCTACCATGATGGGCAAATTGCTTGATGAAGCTAAGGCGACGGACGCTGACTTATTTAAAATGCCGGACAGGGCGTTTCCTAAAGTCTCTGTGGTTGAACAAATCTTTAAGAATGCCGCAAGGCATCCAGAAAAAATAGCTATCATCGCTGAGAACAAAGAATATACTTATTCAAATTTGTCGAGGATGATTAGCGGCTATGCTGCTTATTTAAAATCTTTGGGTTTGAAAAAAGGCGAAATGATTTTGGCAAGGGCAAGTCAAACCATCAATTATATCGTTGTTTACTTTGCATCTCATTTGGCGGGTTTGGAGATTACGTCCGTTGAAAAGAACGCTTCAAAGGAAACGCTATATGAGATGGCAAAAAAAGTTTTTGCGAAAGCGGTTCTTACCCGCAAAGAGGATTTTGCCTCTGACGATGCTCCTTTTTCATTCCTTGATTCACGCGACGTCTTAAATCATGTGGATAGCCCCTTAGACAATCCCGTTTTTCCAAAAGAGTCTGATTTGGCTGACGTGCTGTTTACTACGGGTACGACTGGGACTTCAAAGGGCATAGAACTGACTCATAAAGGAGTGGTGTGTGGAGCAGAAAATATGGCAATTGGTGCCGAAATGTCTAGCCGCACCTTCCTCATTTGTCCCAATCCGCTGAGCCACAGCAACGCCATTAAAAACCTTGCCGCAGTTATGATTAGCGGCGGGACATTCTATGTTTTGGATGGAATCTCTAATTTGAATTCTTTCTTCAAAGCGCTAGACTACCCCGCTCAAAAAGTGTCCCTAGTTTTGCCTCCTGCTGGGATCAGGACCATTTTCCAACTCGCAAAAGATAAATTTGCATCATACAAAGACAAAATCGAGTATCTCATGGCCGCGACCGCTCCTTTGCCTGAACCCGATAGAGAAACTTTGAGGCTAATGTTTCCGCGCACTAAACTTTTTAATCATTATGGATGCTCAGAATCTTCCACGATAAGCATTTATGATTTCAATAAATACAAAGATTTGCTAAATTGCGTTGGAAAAGCAACTCCTAATACAAACGTTATGTTCGTGGATGAACATCGCAAGGCTATTCAATCGTCAAAAGATAATATGGGCTTGCTTGCCGTCAGTGGTGGCGCTGTAATGGTTGGATACTACAAGGATGAAAAAGCCACTAGCGAAGTGTTGATTGATGGCGTTGTGTACACCAATGATGTTGGATATGTCGATGGCGAAGGCTTTGTTTTTATTACTGGTCGAAGCGACGACGTAATCAACGTGGGAGGACTGAAAGTTGCACCCACGGAAGTTGAATCCGCAGCTATGGAAAATGATTCTGTAAGCGACTGTATTTGCATAGGGACGAAGGATGAGACTACTGGACAAGCTTTGAAACTGCTCGTTGTTCCCGCGAGAAAATTTTCTTCGGTGGACGGCAGGAATCTAATTGCCTATTTATCGACCAAATTAGAAGCGTATAAAGTTCCTCGCATTATTGAAATTGTCGATCACATCGAAAGAACATATAACGGAAAACTAAACAGAAAGGCTTATAGGTAGGTATGAATGGACTGCGCAAAGTCGCGATTATAGGATGCGGCTATGTTGGATCGACTATTGCTTATGCTTTAATGATAAAAGGGCTCTGCAATGAAATTCGTTTAATTGACAGTAACAGGGAAAAAGCCTCCGCGGAAGCCTTCGATATACGGCACGGTATACCATATATGGGGAT
>CAVKPZ010000084.1:0-7600 GCA_963658395.1 Lachnospiraceae bacterium
TCAGGCCATGTTAGTACACTTTGACTATGGAATTTTGATATTCGGTGATGATAATGGATCGGCGCAGGCGCTCTTATAAGGCCTGTGTTTTGCGGGCTTCCTTGGGGCTTAGTCCCAATGAAAACGCTTATATGCGGTTGATATTTGCTTGATTCGTTAGACAATTAAAAGGTTATGGATAAAATGGCTGAACAGGACATTACTACCCTGAGCGTAGCTCATTCCCGTGTGCGCTGTAAGAAAAGCCAATACCTCGAAGGCTTTTCCATCGATAACGTCAGCATCAACTATAAGCCCAAGCGGGTGTACAGTTTCTTTAAAAGGATTTTTGATGTGGCATCTAGCTTTGTTTTTTTAGTCATCTTTGGATGGCTGATTTTGCTTTTGATGCTCATCAAGGCTTTAGAGGATGCTGGGGTTGAATCCTACAAACTCGTCATCGCCGAGAATAAAGATGGCAAGTATCTTTCCAAGAATGGGAAACGTTATGACTGCAAAGTGAAACGCGATCCTGGCGGTGAGAAAGACGATACGGTCCATGGGCCTATCTACACCTCAATCCGCGTTGGCAAAAACGGCAGGTTATTCAAGTTCCATAAGATCCGCTCCATGTGCCCTGGGGCCGAAAAAATGAAAGCCCAGTTATTAGAATACGGGATCAATGAGGCGGATGAGCCAGCCTTCAAGATCAAAGACGATCCCCGCATCACGAAGTTCGGGCGGTTCATCCGCAGGACCTCGTTAGACGAGTTACCGCAGATTTGGGATATCTTCGTTGGTAGGATATCCGTCGTGGGCCCTCGTCCTCCGTTAGTGATTGAGGTGAAAGAGTACGATGATAAGGCAAAGCAACGTTTGCTTGTCAAGGGGGGGTTACTATGTTTATGGCAAATTCAGCACAACCGCAACACTATATCTTTTGACGATTGGGTGGATCTTGATACGGCCTATATCGAGAAAAGAAGCGTGGGCTTAGACCTCAAGATTATTTTCAAGGATTTTGGATGGTCCTTTTCGATCGAAGCGGGGAATGAGCTTAGGCTAATCGATAATGGCGGCAGACCAAAAATGAGAAAAGAGGAATATGGGAATAACTGTTAATGAAAAGAAAAGCGGCGCGAGAGAAAGCGAGATAATCGTTCGGGGGGGGCTTTGCTACAAAGCAAGCAAGAGGGTTTTCGATTTGGTTTCTTCTTTTTTTGCAATCGTCCTCCTTTCTTGGCTTCTCTTGATTCTTTTTGTGATTCAGCTCTTCTTCACAAAAGGGCACCCCATTTTCAAAGACGAGCGTGTTGGCAAGAAAGGCAAGATAATCAAAGTCCTGAAATTTAGAACAATGTACTACGATGCCGAAACAAATGTCGACAGATATCTGACGCCTGAGCAAAAGGAAACCTGGATGAGGGAAAGAAAACTCGACAACGATCCTAGGATTACCAAGTTAGGACATCTTCTCCGCAAAACTTCTCTTGATGAATTGCCTCAACTTTTCAACATTTTGATAGGGTCCATGTCCGTTGTTGGCTACCGTCCGATGAGCGCACGTGAGGTGCACGACCACTTCACGGAAGAAGAAAGGAATGTCTTGTTCATGGCCAAGCCCGGTCTTACCGGTTATTGGCAGGTTTGCGGAAGAAACGATGCGGATTTCGAATCCGGAAAAAGGCAAAAACTGGAGCTTGAGTACTTTTCAAAGAGGAGTTTCTTCTTTGATCTTGGTTTGATTTTCAAAACCATCCCAGCCGTGTTGGAACAGAAGGGTGTTAAATAACATGGCTGATTTGAAATTTAGTGTTGTTACCGTTTGCTTTAACTGCGAGGCCGAAATAGAGAAAACCGTGAGGTCCCTTTTGAATCAGTCCTTTCCCCCGTATGAATACATCGTTATGGACGGATTATCCGCGGATAAGACTTTGGACATCGTCCGCTCCCATCAAGACGAGTTCGATTCTAAAGGCATTAGACTGACGGTTGTCTCTGAGAAAGATTCTGGGATTTACAACGCGATGAACAAAGGCATCGCCAAAGCAAGCGGCGATTTCATTTCTTTTTTGAACGCGGGGGATTGGTATCAAGAAAATACCCTAGAGGTTGTAAACAAGGCATACCAAAAAGAGCAGTTTGATCTTTGCTATGGGGCGATTAATTACCATAAGCTTGATGGAACGGTTTCGGTTAAGAAATCGAAGAAAGATAAGTTCCTTGTGACCAGCAGGCATTGGAATCACCCTAGCACGTTCCTCAGGAACGAGATCTATAAAGCGAATCCTTTTGACGAAACTTTTAAGATCTATTCCGACTTTGAACTGTTCCTTAGAGTTAGGAAGAATACGAAGATTTTCGTACTCGATGAGGTGCTGAGCAACTTCGTCGCGGACGGCATCAGCACGAAGACGGATAAAGAAATCGTCAAGAAGAGAGCCAAAGAGAAGTATCGTGCTTACCGTAAAAACGGGTATGGTAGAATCTACTGGTTCGAGGCTTATCTATGGGAGAGCTTCAAAGCGTTTTATTTTAGGAAACACAAGGCAGGGAAGTGAATTATGAAAAGATTATCTAGCCCAATTGGATTGCTCAAATGCAGAGTAATGGGACTGAAACACGGCAAAAAGTTCAAAGTCGTCGGCAGCCCCAGCGTTTTTATCACCGGCAAAGGGGAGATCACCTGCGGGGATAGCGTGACGATCAATAGTTCCTTCTCTTCAAACTACGTGGGTTTGTACCAAAGGGCAATCTTGATGGCTAGAAACGGTGGCAAGATTCATATCGGCGACAACGTTGGGATGTCGGGAGCGACCATTTATTCCAGGTCCTCGATTGAAATTGGGGACAACACTTTGATCGGCGCAAACGTCAAGATTCTTGATAATGACTTTCATCCTTCGGATGCGGAAGTTCGTTTGAAGACCCCAAACGAAAATTTCAAGATTAAGCCCATTAAGATCGGCAAAAACGTTTTCATTGGCTGCAATAGCATCATCTTAAAAGGCTGCCAAATTGGGGATAATGTCACGATTGGTGCGGGTTCTGTTCTTGCGGGGGGGGTCTTTCCAAACGGTTCTGTGGTCGCTGGCAACCCAGCGCGTATCGTGAGGAGTGCTAACAATGCGAGTGGTGGAGATTAATACCTTCGGCAATCTGAGCACAGGCGGAATTGCTTGCGAGGTGGCGGAGGAGTTGAACCGCGAAGGGCATGAATGCATCGTCCTTTACGCTCGCGAGATCATTAGAGACACGGTTGATTCCAAACGAATCAGTTCTAAGCTCGATGTCTACGGCCATGCTTTGCTGGCGAGGATTTTCGATTCCTCGGGCTTGCATTCAAAACACTCGACCAAGAAGGTTTTGAAATTCCTGGATGAATACAAGCCCGACATCGTTCATATTCATAATCTCACCGGTTATTACGTAAACTATGTGATGCTTTTTGATTATCTTTATAGCCACAAGGAGATTAAAGTCGTTTGGACTCTCCATGACACCTGGTCTATGACGGGACATTGCTGCTATTTCACAGATGTGAAGTGCGAGAAATGGAAAACCTGCTGCAACAAGTGCCCTGCAAAGAAGACCTTTCCGGTATCTCTTGTTTTCGATCGTTCCAAAAAGAACTACGAGCTAAAAAAGAGGCTATTTACTCGTATGGAAACAAGCCGGATGATGTTCGTGACCCCTTCGGATTGGCTTGCTGATTTAGCAAGGCAATCCTACCTTAAGGAATTCAATATCGTCACCATCCATAATGGTGTGGACACCACGAAGTTCGTGAAGAAAGAAAAAAGCGAACTATATCCGGGCAAAAAGCTCCTCCTTGGCGTGGCGAACGTCTGGGATGGCCAAAAGGGACGTGATGTCTTCTTGGGCCTCAGTCGCATTATCGGTGATGATTGGCATATTGTCCTCATTGGCAAATTCAACGATGAGATTGTTTTGCCACCAAATGTCACGCACATCGAACGGACGTTCGATTTGGATGAACTAATTAAATACTATTCTTCCTGCGACGTCCTTTTGAACCCGACTTCAGGGGACAACTACCCCACGGTTAACGTGGAGGCCCAGTGCTGCGGTGCAAAGGTTCTTACCTTTGATACGGGCGGTTCTAAAGAAACCGACTTAGGCAACTTGTATTTGCAAGAAAATAGGGATATCCATTCGATTTATGAAAGTATCAAACGCGTAGCCACTCTTGGGGTTAACGAGGTAGATTATGAAAAAGCCAGCAAGATTAGGATGGGCAAGGAGTATTGTCACCTCTTCGAGAAACTTATGAAGGAAGAAACCTTATGAACGAGAAAAAGAGGCTTCTGGTTATCCCTCATCTTTTCTATCCTGAGGTTGCTTCCACGGCGCAGATATACACGGAACTATTCTCTGATTTGCAGGATGATTTCGATATAACCGTCTTATGCGCGGTTCCTTGCTATACAGGGCATATTGACGAGCAATATAAGATCAAAGGTAAAGAATCCTACGAAGAGAACTACGGGAAGATCAAAATCATCCGCGTTCCTGTAAAGGAATTCGACAAGAAAAGCAAGAAAAGCAGGATCCTGCATGTTTTTTCTTATCGGAAGAACGCGAAGAAACAGATCAGGAAGCTCGGCAAATTCGATGTGACCTTTGTTTGCTCCCAGCCTCCGATTGTGGGAGGGATGCTTGGCGTCTATGCAAAAAAGAAGAACAAGTCCAGACTGATCTACAACATCCAGGATTTCAACCCTGAGCAGGCTCAGGCCGTGATGTCAAAGAATTTTAAATTAGCATTCGCCTTTATGGGAATGATGGACCAACACTCCTGCAAGAAAGCAGATGAAGTGATTGTCGTAGGCAGGGATATGGCTGAGACCTTAGAACGCAGATTCAAAGACAAAGATGTGCCTAAACACGTCGTTATCAATAACTGGATCGACGAGAAAGAGATCTATCCTCTGCCTGCGGATGATCCAAAGGTATGTGCCTTTAAGAAAAAATACGGGTTAGAAGACAAATTCGTGATTATATATTCCGGCAACATCGGACTTTATTACGATCTCAAGAATATCCTTAGGACCATTCACAAAGTCTCTAAGGATATCAAGGCGAGTGATGGGCGAGATGTCGTTTTTGCTTTCGTCGGGGCAGGAAGCATCCTGGATGAGCTTAAAGCTTACAAAGCAAGCAATGGCATGGATAACGTCGTGTTTATCCCTTATCAAAAGAAAGAAGACCTTGTTTATTCTTTGAATGCCGGGGATGCCCATTGGGTCATCAACGCGAAAGGAATTAAAGGAGTGTCCGTTCCTTCGAAGTGCTATGGCGTCATGGCGGCAGGGAAGCCAATCCTTGGGGTTTTGGAGAAAGGCTCGGAATGCGAGCGGATCATCGTTAATTCCGGCTGTGGATTTTGCTGCGAGCCTGGGAATTATGCAAAAATCAAGGAAAACATCCTTTATCTCGTAGGTCACGTGGACGGACTTGAGGATATGGGCAAAAAAGGCCGCGAATGCTTATGCGACAATTTCACCAAAGAACTCTCTGTGAACAAATACAAGCAAGAAATTGAATCCTTATAGGATTAGAATACTTGAGTGGCTGGACGAAAATGTATTCAAGAACTAGGTACAATTTAAAAAGTTTGCTTACATTTCTGATCACCCTTTTCGTTTGCTTCTTTTTGATTCTAATCATCGCCTTTACCAAGCGAAGCACGACCTATACTGATGCCGGGGTTATGTTTACGTTCGCCGTTTCTATTGCCATAAGCCTGATCTCTTTGGTTTTCGATCAATATAATTTCTCTTTGAACAAAACTTTCTGGCTTTTCAATCTTATTTTCTTTGGCTTTACTCCGCTGGTCCAATATCTAGCCAATGCTTCTTTGTGGGGCTACGTCTTAAATGATTCAGATTATCTGAAGACAAATCTTTTAATCGTCTTCTCTCAGGCCGTTTATCTGCTGATTCGTTATTTTTGCAGAAGACGTTGTGACGTTTTGTTTTCAATTAGACGCGGCATAAGCAAAGAAGGAGTTGAGCATCCCCTTCTTGAGAACTCCACGAAAAACTTAGCGCTGACTTTTGTGGCGTTTGGCAGTTTCTTCATTTTGGGAATGTTGGTGGGATTTGGCAATTTGTTCGTTAGGAGCACGAATAGTATTGCCGCTTTCTCGGACGGTTTCATGAACGATATTGTCAGCATTTTGCTAAGAGCCGCTCCAGTCTACTGCTTTGTTTTCGCTTATAAGAATTCCAAACGGATCAATATCTGGTGCGTTTTGATTTTTCTCGCGGTAATTGCCTGCAACTGGCCGATGTCAACGACCCGTTATTTGATTGGTGCAATTTACATAGGCTTTTTGCTTCTTATTTTTCAAAAGCTTGATAACAAAAGGCTTTATGATCTCTTCTTGATTGGTCTTTTATGCGTCTTGTTCCCTTTGTTCCAATCCTACAAGAACGACGGGGCGAGCATATTCAATGTCCAATACGATTTGTTCAAAGCCTTCAATAACGTTGATTTCGATGCTTATAGCATACTGGCAAGGGCTATCCATTATGTAGAAGCTCAAGGCAGCGTCCATGGGGGGCAGATCATCGGGACCCTGTTCTTCTTCGTTCCTAGGAAGATATGGCCCGGGAAGCCAGAGGCCTCCGGACAGTTCTTGGCGAGCTATGCAGGCCAGTCTTTTGGCAATATCTCCTGTCCTTTTGTCGCGGAGGCTCTTCTTAATTTTGGGATATTCGGAGTTGTCTTATTTCTTGGTGCTTTGTCGTACGTGACGAATAAGGTCGACTACAAGTATTGGAACGGTGTCTACGAGGATAGGCAAAATAACTTTAGGTTAATGTACCCCTTCGTGATGGGCTTATATGTCTATATCTTAAGAGGGGCATTGCATGTTACGGCGATTTATACGTTCCTCTTCCTTTTTCCTTTGATTGTTATCCGTGCGTGTAAGACGATAAGGACTCGGATGTCTTCGCGGATAAAACAAGAATAAAGGAATTCAAGTCGCTGATATAGAACGGGTTGTTGTTGAAGAAAGTTGAAAGACTGCTTATCTGAGGCGTTGGGAAACAGGGTTACTATGAAACGAAGAATTCATAAGATAATTAAGGCTTCTGGAATTGACTGCTTTTTAGAATGCGCAAAATTTTATCCATATGAGCAATCCATTAATTAGCATAATCGTCCCCGTTTATAAAGTAGAGTCTTATTTGAAGAAATGCATCGATAGCATTCTCAAACAAACTTTTAGCGATTTTGAATTAATACTCATAGATGACGGTTCTCCAGACATGTGCCCAGATATTTGCGATTTCTATGCAGGAAAAGCCGAAAACATACTAGTTTGGCACCAATCTAATTTTGGCGTTTCTTCCGCTCGCAACAAAGGGCTAGAAATATGTAGCGGAAAATATGTTTGTTTTATAGATCCTGATGATTATGTCTCACCAACATATTTAGAGAAATTTGCTAAAAGCATTATGACCAACCCGGACGCCGATTTAATTGCTTCTGGTCTCACAATGGTTTATGCAAATCGGCTTGTCGTGCGCGCCCCACAAAAGGAAAAGAAATGCTCCTTGGCGGAGCTGAAGAATGATTTCAAAATTTA
>CAVKPZ010000085.1:0-7514 GCA_963658395.1 Lachnospiraceae bacterium
CCGGGGGGCGGTAGGATGGAGGGCTCATTCATACACATAATTCGTTAGTGGTACCAAAGAAGGAGAACATTTCGATGAAAAAGACTTTATTCTCTTTGCTCGCTTGCGTCGTTTTGCTTTGCGGCTGCGCAAGCGAAAGCGAAACCCCATCCAGCAAGGAAAAAGACGTGATCCCTGATGCGGAAACGAGTCAGGGCGAAAAAGGAAGCGCCGTCCACGAGCACACTTTCAGCTCCAAATGGTGCAGCGACGATACCTATCATTGGCACGAGGCCACCTGTGGGCACGAAGCGGTCAAAGACAAATCCTCCCATACTTTTGGCAAATGGGAGGTCGATGTGCAGCCCACGGAGACCAGCCAAGGAGAAAAACACAGATATTGCTCGGTCTGTTACTACAAAGAAAGCGAGACTATGGACAAGGTGGAGCACGTCCATTCTTGGGGCGAGGCGACTTACGTCTGGGGATTAGGCTACTCAACTTGCACGGCGAGCCACTCCTGCACAAAGAACCTCTACCACAAGGAAGAGGAAACGGTGAACTCCAGCTATGAGGTTCTTTATGAGCCGACCACTTCCAGCGTCGGTAGAGAATGCTATACTGCCGAGTTCGAGAACGCCGATTTTGCTACCCAAACCAAATATGTGACCATCCCTAAGCTTGATGTTCCTGTAACTGGGATAAGCCTCAGCAAGACCTCCATCGAGGTTTCGAAAGGGAGCTATACTTACCTTTTCGCCACTTTAACCCCTTCCGATGCGAGCAACACCAACGTGATTTGGTCTAGTTCCGAGGAAAGCGTCGCCACAGTCAAAGACGGTTTGGTGACTGGCGTCAATGAAGGCAAGGCGACCATCACGGCGACAAGCGAGGAGGGCGGATACTCGGCCAAATGCGAAGTCACGGTCACTTATATCCCCGTGACCGGGGTAAGTCTCTCCAACGAATCGACGCTTTTGGAAATTGGCGAGGAGAGTTCCACGATCTACGCCAATGTGGCGCCAAGCGGCGCATCGATCTCTCTAGTCACCTGGTCCATCGGGGATGAGAGTGTCGCTTCCTTTGAGACGACCTGGCTCTCTGGCGTGAAAGTCAAAGGCCTCTCCGTCGGGGAGACCACTTTGACCGCGATTACCAAGGACGGTGGCTTTGCGGCGAGCTGCAAAATCAAAGTCATTGAGAAGAAGAACCTCTCTTATGAAGTGGGGGAAGCCTCCCTGAGGGTCTACCAGTACAACTCGTCGAATTACATATCCGCTTATATACCTGTTACCAATAACGGGAATATCAGCATTTATGTCTCCGGAACCGGCTTCGACATCGAGGATGGCGAGGGGAGCCTAAAGCAGAGCATCGGCTCCTTTAGCGTTAAATGCCGCCCAAGCATCATTAGACCTGGGGAAACCACCTATGTTTGCGCCGACACGAAGTATACGGGCGATACGACGGAGGGGCTTGTTTGCCTGCCTCATTTGACCGTTAAAGACGCGAGTTCCGCCGACGATATCCGCTATGAGGTGAGCGGGGAAGTCAGTTTTACTCCCAATGCCTATTCCGCTGGCTTCAAGGCAAGTGGAACGGTCGTCAACAGTACGGAGAAGACGAGCTCCATCATCTACGTTGCCGTCTTGGCCTTCGACAAGAACGGCGATTATTACACCACGTTAACGGGCTCGGTTTACGATGATTTGGAGCCCGGCGCGAGCGCTTCGTTCACCGCGTCAAATTCTGATTTGTATTACCACGGAAATGAGTTTGTTCCTGATGATATTGGCAACTACATGGCTTTTGCCTACGAATTTGAGCTCTTCTACTAAACTCTAGTAAGTTTCAATCAGCGAACCGCCGATGCTTAGCCTCCTAGCGTCGGCGGTTTTTTAAGCTAGGAGGAAACCGAATATCCAATAACGACTGTTAGGAAACCGATGAGTGGAGAAACCGGTTTTTTTCTGGGGGCATATCGGTTTCTTTGGACCTGAAGGAGGCCTAAAGAATGGAAAGAAAATACACGCTCAAGCAGAGGAGGGAATGGCGCGAAGCCTATCTTAGAGGCGAGCGCGCCCCAATGACTGGCACGCTCTCCCGCCCAGGAGAATCTGCAGGGGCTCATCTTCGCTCCGGCTAGGGATGCGCAAGAAATAAACAAAAAAGCTCGCGGCCAAGGGCATGCTGCAGTCGATGCCGAGGAAACCTGATTGACCTGAAAAGCTGGCCGAAATAGGGGGTCTAAGGAATTTCTTTCTTTTTCAATGCGCTAAGATAAATCTTTTTGAAATGACGGGAGTCAACGAAAACCCGTTCCGATTTTGAAAGCGTCTTTCGCTTCATTTTGAATTCATACAGACGAATGGTTGTGACGAAGTCCGCCACTTGAAACAAGCGGTATTTCTCTGGCTTGACTTGTTCCTTAAAAAGAAAGGGCAGAGGGAATTTGGCGACGCAAAGATTCAGTATTCGCGAAATTGGCAATTGCCCTTTGTCGTAATAAATTTTGATCTGACTGAATCTTGCGAAATAGGTGAACTTGGATTCGAAAAAGCCGGAGATGTCTTTTACCATCGCCTTTTCTAAATTGAAAGCATCTTTGCTATATTCCTTTTTTATCCAACTAAATGCGTGAATGAAAATGGGCAAAGAAGAGACGAAGAAGGAAAAAACTGTAAATCGCTTTTGCCTCTCGGCCATATCCGAATTCTCATAGGGTCCTTCTCGCCGAATCAAAGGACCCGCATGAAAACGCGGCTCGTTTTGAATTTTGCCTATTTGGGCATCGATGGATTTGTGCTGATCGTGAAAAACAAAGGTTACAAAATAAAATTCGGAAGACCCATCTTTGAATCCAAAATCCCCCGGATTCGTCGATGAATAGGCTAAGTTCCTTTTTCATCGCACAAAAAATGGCGGGACTTCCTCCCACCGTGGGGTGGACCTACTAACTAAGCCCAAAAGAACTTTAAGAGAAAAAGCTTTTTCCGTCAAGGGTTCAGACAAAAACATCTCATCTTTAAGCAAGAAAAAGGTGACTTTCTCATATTGATTGATCTCCTTTCCTCTTGTCTTTTCCATCTCCAAACGCTCCTTTCACTTATTTAATTAAGGAGAAAAAAAGATTTTTACCAAGAAACTTGAAATTTGTTTGAAAAGGCCGCGGAGGACCCCAAAACAAAAAATGGCGGGACTTCTTCCCACCGTGGGGCGGACCTACTAAGTAAGCCCAAGCGAACTTTATTGTTCAAAGGGCCTTGGCCAAGGAAAAGCGTTAAAAACAAAATGCGCAAGAAACCTTTGCAAAGATCCTTCTTCCTTTTCGTCTTGAATTGTCTCGTTTGATGAATTTCCAATAAATTCAAACCATAAATTCAAAAAAGTGTCATCGAAAGGCGATTTTCTTGTGCAACGCATACAAGAAAAGGCGTATTTTATTTAAGCATTTCGGTGAATGCCACGGAGATAAGACTATGGAAGAGAAAGAGAAGAGGTGCCCGATCTGTGGGAATGCCTACCAGGAAAGCAATCTGGAGGAAAGCGGGGAGCATAGAAGCGTCTGCCCCGCATGTCGCTATATCGCGACGTTAGGGGAGGCGATGGCTTCCTATTTGAAGGAAGCGCAAGGCAAGACCTTTTCGACGGAGAATCAAAGCGAAGAAGAGAATTCCCTTCTTAAGGAAGTGAATGAAGGCCTCGCCCTCATCCATGTGGGGATCTTGCCTTCTCTTAAGGCCCTCGAATCCATCTATGATGTCTTCTACACCCAAGAACTGACCTTGCCTTGCCCCCCTTACAAGGTAAAGGACATTCCTTACGCCGGCTTAAAGGCGATGCATCAGGAGGTATACGGGAAGCTCGCCTCCCTCTTCCCTTTTTTCCTAGAAGGGGAGGGCAGCTTCTCTTCTCTCCAAGCCTCCCTTAAGAGGCCTTCCCATATCGAGATTTTCGTTATAAATAAGGACGGGAGCAAGGAAACCTTCCCAAGGTTCGACGCCTGTAAGGCGCTAGAGGAGGCCTCCTCTTCTTTGGCGGAGGCGCTTAAGGTGCTAAAAGAAGCGCCGAGATGGGGCGATGAGCTCTTCCTCTTCATGGGGGATCGTTATCGCTTCAAGGGTTTCGAGAGCGTCTCCCTTGCGAGAATCTACCGCGCGGTCTACGCCTTAGATGAGGCTTATCGCGCGTTCAATCTCTCCCTTTGCCCCGAATCGACCCTTAGCTTCGTTTCGACGGATAAGATCGTTGAAGGCATTCTCAAGGATGCTTTGAAACGCTTAGACAACGGTAAGTGATGTATTCCTTGAGTTGGAGGCGGTCCAAATTTAACGGGTGGAAAATTAAACCTTAGGTAAAAAAGTCGAATTTTCTATTTGCCCATTCACGGGGGCGTTTGAACATAAGTCAACCTTCTTGCTGGTATAATTTTAAAAAGGGGTTAACCAAATTGAAAAAGGGGTTAACTTGCTGTATAAAGTTTTCGAGGACGCATCATGGACCAAGAAACCTTAAAAACGATTGAAAAGTTGAAAGAGAAACTCCTTTCTTACCCAAAGGGATATGTCTCTATCAAGACCATAAAAGGGAAGACTTACTATTATCACCAATGGACAGAGAATGGAGAGAAAAAGAGCAAATACATCAAAGAAAGCGAAGCCAAAGAGTTTTTAAACGCCCTTATGGAAAAGAGGCGTTTGCATGATGAACTCGGCGCGCTCAAAGGGAAAAAGAAACCGGAAAAGAACCCTTCCTTGCCTTATTTGCCTTGCACTCTTATGCACAAGGACATTGAGGTCGCTTCTCTTAAACTCGATTTTGGCAATGGATATATCGCGAGTTTAGACGAAGTGAAATCGCTCTCTCATTTCCCGCTTGGAACCTTTGAAGAGAGGGGAGCGAGCCGAGAGAAACTTAACGAGTGGTGGAACGAGCGTGCCATCCCCTCCAGCCGAAAGGGCCTAGAGGAAGCCTTGCAAGCGCTGGGCTTAAGCAACGCGCGATGCCTTTTGCTGCGTTCCCTTGGCCTAAGCCTTTCCGACCAATATTGGGTGAAGCCCAGCGACAGCGATCTCACCTGGGGAAAGGTCAATTTCTTCCAAAATGAGTTCTCTAGCGACATCGGGGACGTGCTTTTCGGAAAAGAGAAAAAAGGGGACAAACTGAACTTCGCCTCCCCTGATTCCTCTAGCGAAGGCTATCTTCAGAAGCGCTGGAAGATCGAAAACGGGGCAAGGATCCTTATCAAAGGAGGCTCCGCCCCGTTCTACCAGGAGCCATTCAACGAGGTCATCGCCTCAAGAATGGCCTCCCTTTTAGGCGTGCCCCATGTTCCTTATGTGCTCCTTTGGGACAAGGGCCATCCTTATTGTTCCTGCCCCGATTTGGTGAATGAAAATGAGGATCTAATCCCCGCCTGGCGGTTGCTCATGGTTTCTAGGCCCACGAACAACGACTCTAGTTACGCCCACCTCCTCTCTTGTTGCGAATCCCTGGGGATAAACGGGGCCAAGGAGTTCTTGGACAGGATGATCGTCTTCGATTATCTTCTTGCCAACGAGGACCGCCATTTCAACAACTTCGGCGCGTTAAGGGAGGCGGAGAGTCTTTCTTACGTCGGCATGGCCCCTCTTTTCGACAGCGGCTCGAGCCTAGGCTATAAGAAACTCGAGAAAGAAATCCGAAGAGGGGAGGAAATCGAAAGCAAGCCCTTCAGCAAGGACCAAAGGAAACAGCTTGGCCTTGTCTCTAGTTTTTCTTGGCTTGATTTGCAGGTCTTGGATGGGCTGGAGGCCATCGTGAGGGAAGTCCTCTCTCTTGACCGCGAGGAGCGGTTCCTCTCCTCTTCCAGGATCGACACCATCTGCTTTGCCTTGAGGGGAAGGGTGGCTAAACTTAAAAGTTATATCGAAAAATAAAAGAGTTTCTTTGAACCTATCGCTGTTTTTGCCTACTTCCTTGATTTTGTCTCTTTTTAAAGATTTCCAAACTAGACAAAAACAACATTCGAATTTACAATACATATCGGCAAAAAACAAAAAATTTGCCGATATGTATTAGGAGTGCACGAAGATGGAATGGGGCGAGACACTGCTTAGCCAAATGCAACCTGGAAGGGTATATTCTCATAAAGCCCTTGTCGGGAAATGCCTATCCGCGAAGCCCGACGGCTCCGTGGGATCTTTACAGTGGACGTTGGACGCTCTTGAAAAGAAGGGCCAGCTGCGCCATCTTGGCTATGATTCCTATTCTTTGCCGATGGGTCTTGTCAAGAAATCGTATGAACCTTCCTACTCCAATCTCGCATACGCGCTGATTCAGCTGCTCGCTAAAGAATACCCGAAGGTTCGTTTCACCGTTTTTGAGACACAACTTTTGAATGAGTATTTAAATCATTTGATCGCTCAGAACACGATCTTCCTGCAAGTGGAGAAGCCTAGCAGCGCTTTTGTTTTCCGCTTTCTGCAGGACAAGAGCCCAACCAACGTTCTCTATAAGCCGACCAAAAAGGATTTCGATCTGTATTGGTCAAAGGATTGCGTTGTCATAACCGATCTTGTCTCTGAAGCCCCCTTTTCCAAAGGGAAATCCCGCGAGATTACGCTGGAGAAAATGCTCGTCGACCTTCTTGCCGATAAGCTTATCGCTTCGACTTTCAGCAAGGCCGAATATGGGGACATTTTAGAACAGGCTCAAGGCAAATATCACCTGGATGAGGCCCGGCTGCTACGCTACGCGAGCAGACGAAACCGCAAAAGGGAAATGATGAAATACCTTAATCATTAGGAGAGAAGATGCTGCTTTGCGAGAACTACACGGATGAGCATATCTCTGAACTTCGGGAAAGAACTGGGGCGGACCCTTCCATCCTGGAAAGAACTGTTTTCGCTTTCGGCTTGCTCGAGGCAATCGCCAAGACCGGACTTAGATTTATTTTCAAGGGCGGAACTTCTCTTTTGCTCGCGCTCAACCATCCGCGAAGGCTTAGCACCGACATCGACATACTAGTGGATCCGCGCACAAATATCGATGCCTATATTAAAGAGGCGGGGACGATATTTCCTTTCCTCTATGTCGAAGAGAACAGGCGAAAGAGCTTCAGCAACATCGAGAAGCGGCATTTCCGATTTCATTTCCTCTCCCCAAAAAACGGCAGAGATATCAGTGTGCTACTGGATGTCGTTTACGGGGAAAATCCATATCTTAAAGTGACGGAGCGGCCTATTAGGAGTCCTCTCCTTCTAAGCGATGGCGAAGATCTGATGGTGCGAGTCCCTGACAAAAATTGCATTTTGGGAGACAAACTCACGGCCTTCGCCCCTCATACGACCGGCGTACCTTTTGGCCGCGAAAAAGAACTGGAAATAATCAAACAGCTGTTTGACTGCTGGACTTTGCTCCAGGAGATGGACGATTACCAAAGCGTCAAGAAAACGTATGAGGAGGTCTCTTTGATAGAAATCGCTTATCGCTGCCTCCCCCTTACCCAGGAGGATTGCCTTAAGGATACGATCAATGGCTGCATTTGCATTTTG
>CAVKPZ010000086.1:0-7487 GCA_963658395.1 Lachnospiraceae bacterium
TGTATGGTGGACCTCTGAGGAGTATAAGAACGATAACCATCCTATGAGCGAGGACGTTTGGGCAACTGTTAAGGATCTCGCTAAGGCTGAGCTGTCCAACAAGAGACTGTTCGTTGTTGATGCTTTCTGCGGCGCCAACAAGGATACTCGCATGGCAGTTCGTTTCATCGTTGAGGTTGCTTGGCAGGCTCATTTCGTAACCAACATGTTCATTCAGCCTACTGCTGAGGAGCTGGAGAACTTCGAGCCTGATTTCGTTGTTTACAACGCTTCCAAGGCTAAGGTTACCAACTACAAGGAGCTGGGCCTGAACTCCGAGACTTGCGTAGCTTTCAACACCACCTCCAAGGAGCAGGTTATCATCAACACCTGGTACGGCGGTGAGATGAAGAAGGGCATGTTCTCCATGATGAACTACTTCCTCCCTTTGAAGGGCATGGCCAGCATGCACTGCTCCGCCAACACCGACATGAACGGGGAGAACACCGCGATCTTCTTTGGCTTAAGCGGCACGGGCAAGACCACCCTCTCCACCGATCCTAAGCGCCTGCTGATCGGCGACGATGAGCACGGCTGGGACGATAACGGCGTCTTCAACTTCGAAGGAGGATGCTACGCGAAGGTCATCAACCTCGACAAGGACAGCGAGCCCGACATCTATAACGCGATCAAGAAGGACGCGCTTCTAGAGAACGTCACCGTTGCTGATGACGGCAAGATCGATTTTGCCGACAAGAGCGTCACCGAGAACACCCGCGTCTCCTACCCGATCTACCACATCAAGAACATCGTGAAGCCCCTTAGCCACGGCCCGGCGGCGAAGAACGTCATCTTCCTTAGCGCCGACGCCTTCGGGGTTCTTCCTCCGGTCTCCATCTTGACTCCCGAGCAGACCCAGTACTACTTCCTAAGCGGCTTCACGGCGAAGCTCGCGGGCACCGAAAGAGGCATCACCACCCCGACCCCGACCTTCTCCGCCTGCTTCGGGCAGGCCTTCCTCGAGCTCCATCCGACCAAATACGCCGAAGAGCTCGTCAAGAAGATGCAGAAGAGCGGCGCCAAAGCCTATCTCGTCAACACCGGATGGAACGGCTCGGGCAAGCGCATCTCCATCAAGGACACCCGTGGCATCATCGACGCGATCCTCGACGGCTCCATCAACAAGGCCTCGACCAAGAAGATCCCTTATTTCGACTTCGAGGTCCCGACCTCTCTTCCTGGGGTCAATCCCGCGATCCTCGATCCCCGCGACACCTACGCGGACAAGGGCGAGTGGGAAAGCAAGGCCAAAGACCTCGCTTCGCGCTTCATCAAGAACTTCGTCAAATACGAGGACAATGAGAAGGGCAAAGCCCTCGTCAAGGCCGGACCTCATCTCGACTGATCCATATGAGCAAAAGCCACGCCTAAGCACTGCTTATGGCGTGGCTTTTTCACGTTCAAAGAGCCTTAAAGAGCAACTTGCTCTTTCTCGATGTGGACCCTCTTCTTGTAGAAAGCGACGCCATAAAGCATCACGAAGTTTGGGGAGTAGGGTTTGATCTCGTCTAGATAGTCCTTTTCCTTAATCTGCTCGATGGCTTTGATTGCGCAATTTCTGATTCTTGCTTGGCTTGCGTTTGAGCGGAGCGATTTGGTCTCGATGATGAAGGCCGGCTTCCCTGGCTTCAAAGAATAGACGAGGATGTCCGCTCTGCCGCTTCCGGCATTGACCTCGTTTCTCACGAGGCAGTTCTCAAAAATCAAGCCCAGGGCCGTCGAAAGCATGGCTTGGTAGTTTTTCTTTTGGGCAATCTCGTAGCAAGAGAAGGAGGAGAGAAGGTATTTTTCTAGATCGCGTTTCAAAGTTTCCCCTTCCCCTTTCTCAAAGGCGGACTTCATGCTGAGGAGGGCGGGGAAGTCGTTTTGGGGGATATAACGGAGAGCGATCTCCCTTTGAAAGACGCTTTCGATTTCCTTGTTCGGGAAAGCAAGGGAATAAAAGAAGTCGCTTAGTTTTTCCATTACAGTCAAGTAGCCACTTGCGAGCAAGAAAGAAAGGATGTTCTCGCTCGTGGAACTTAGATCCTTGTAGATTAAGGCGATATCGATGGGGGAGGTGACTGCTTGGCTGCTGATGAGGGGGAGCAAAGAATCCGATTCGCTCATCCCCTCGATGATATTTCCAAGGACGGAGTTGTCCGCGGTATTGTTCCAATAGGAGGCATAGATCTTGCCGCTTTGAAGGAAACTCAAAACGGATAGGGGGTTATAGACAACCGCGTCTCCAAAATGGTAGTTGCCATACCATTCCCTGATCTTGTCTAACTGTTCGGGACAGCCGTAATAATCCAAAAGCTCTTTTGTCTCATTTTCGGTGAAGCTGAACCCCTCGTCCATATTCACGGACAATACCGAATTGGTGATGAGGTTGTTAAGGCCTGAGAAAAGGGATTCCTTGGCGATTGGGAGGACGCCGGTGAGAAGGGCGAGATGAAGGGAATCATTGCTTTTCAAGACAGAGGAGAAAAGCTGCTTCAGATAGAGGAACGCGGGGTCATAGAAGCCGTTTTGGTAGCCGTTGTGCGCGGGCGCATCGTATTCGTCAATCAGGACAATCGCCTTTTTGTGGTTCACTTTTTCCATGAAAGAGGTGAGCTTTAAAAGGGAAGAGGTGTATTCCAAATCGCTTGCTTCTTCGTTTGCGATGGACCGGAAATAAGCTTTGTCTTTCGCGGAAAGCTTAGCGCTTTCCAAGAGAGAAGCGTGCCTTTCGCATTCGCCTGAGATGGTTTCCCTTATCTTGGTCGCCATGCCTTCGTAATTGCTCGCGATGGCATTCTTGAGGTTGAGATGCAAGACGGGGTAACGCTGAAAACGGGCCTTCATCAAGGGTTTGTTTTGATAGATTTTCTTGTCCAAGAAGAGATTTGTCTTGTCGACCTCGCTCTCTTCGAAAAAAGACTGGAGCATGGAAAGCATGAGGGATTTCCCGAACCTTCTAGGACGAGTGAAAAGGAAGCTCGTTCCCTCTGGGAAATTCATTAGGGTGGTGATGATGCTTGTCTTGTCGACATAATAGCAATTCTGGCAGACGCTTCGTAATTATCGATTCCCAAAGGTATTCTTTTCGTTGCATATCTCCTTAGGTTTAAGGATGCACCGAAAAACTAGTTTTTGCTACTTTTTGCTAGCACTTGCTACACCATGCTACAGTTTGCTACATCTTGCTAAACGATGCTAAGTTGCTGACTGGTTGTTTTGGGATTCTTAGAAAGAGGCAAAAGAATTCTGAACGAAATATACCTCTTAAGGTATAGAATTTATCTGAGATGAAACACACAAAGAATCCAATCGCCGAATTCGTCAAGAAAGCCAGAAAAGAAGCGGGCCTCACCCAAGAGGAATTCGCGATGCGTTCCGGCTTAGGCCTGCGTTTTGTCCGCGATTTAGAGCAAGGCAAACCCACGGTTCGCCTAGACAAAGTGAACCAGGCTTTAGCAATGTTCGAGATGGAAGCCGGTCCCGTGAAGATCAGAGAGAAGGATGGATGCCTTTAAGAAAGCATTCGTTGCATTAAAGGACCTCTAACGGAAATTCTGCCTAGTCATCTTCGCCCATCTGCTTGCCCAAAAGATAGGCATAAGCAAAAGCAGGGATGCGGTATAGCTTCGTATTGCCTCTATCTTGCAGGCCATAGTCGGTCGAATCCTTGGTGATGACATAGCCAGGCACGTCCTCTAGCCCCATGACCACGATGCCATCCGCGTCCTTGATCCTTGAATTGTTCCTGTATTTAGCCTCCACATATTGGAAGTCGATGCCTCGCTTTTGGACGACGATGTCGATTTCCTTGTCGCCGTTCCCCCTCACGTAGCCGACGTTATAAAGCCATTCGTCAAGGCCCGCGAAATAATCCTTGGTGTGCTTGAAGGAGACGGTTTCGATGGCGTATCCTAGCTCCCTAGGATTCGTCTCCACGTCGTTATTGCGCGTTACCGCGCAGCGGAGCGCGTAGTCAGAGACGTAGATCTTCCTCCTTTTCTTAAGAAGGCTCTTGCCGCTTAGGTTCATCTGTTCGGAGACGTAGATGAGATTGGCTTTCTCCAAAGCGAGGAGATATTGGTTGCACGTGGCTTTGTCGATCTCTAAGGCCTGCGTGATGGCTTCGATGCTGATAATGTCGGAGGAGTGATAGCACAGGTAGGAATAGAGATCGATGAGCGCGGAAGCCTCACGCAGCGAATAGGCCTCGACGATATCTTGCGAGATTGCCTTCGTGATCACCTGGTCACGGATGAGTCTAGAGGCCTCGCCGTATCGCTCCGTTCTCGCGTATTCTGGAAAGCCACCGAGTTTCAGATAACGGAAATACTGCCTGCTTAGTGAAGAAAGCTTCATGTAGATGGCGCTTTGCTCGGGGAGAGAAAGCTCGTGCATCTTGAAGACGTCGACGTCACCGATGTCTTTTTTCTCGCCGTTAAGCTCACAGAAGTCGAAGAAAGACATCGTTGGGATCTTGACTGTCAGGAATCTTCCTGCTCCGCTTTCATCGCTTTGTTTCTCTAATTCCACCGAGGAAGAGCCGCTTATCAAGGCATGTGTCTTCTTATGGAGGTCGTAAAGCTTTTTGAGGGAATTCTTCCAATAGCGGTCTTTCTGCGCCTCGTCGAGGAAAAGATAGAAATCGTAATCGGTGTAGATCGCTTCGTGGTAGACGTTAAGCACCTCGTCGATGCTTGCGACGACGTTAGGGAAGTCGTCCAAAGTGTAGAAGAGAATCTGACGGGGCTTTGCTTTTCCACTTTTCAACAGCTCGTCGATCAGCTGAAGCATGATCGTCGATTTGCCAACGCGCCTTGGGCCGGAGAGCACGGGGAAGCGTCGGATGTCGCTAAAGAAGACGTCCTGGACTTTCTGATATTCCTTTCTCTTAAAGGAGGGTAGGTCAAAACTGTCGGTGTCCCCGCTCTCCCACCAGGGGTTCTGCTCTTGAAGGCTGCGCAGGATCTTGCTGTTCTTGTCGTCGTTCATGAGATTCTCCTTTCGTGTTCTCTATCTATATTGTATTGTACACAATAACGTTCTTAGAAAAAGAAAAAGGTGAATATACCCACCATAAAACAAGGAAAAAAGATGAGTAAACCCACCTTTAAATAAGAAATAATGTCAATTCTTGTTACAAAACAATAATGAACGTTTCAATAATTTAATTATTATACCCGAAAAGGTATAAATGGCTTGCCTTGATTATAAATATACCCAATAAGGTATAAAAACATTCAACTGAGCCCTTATATAATCTGGTAACATACCGCGGCGATATAACCTTCGACATGAACTTCTTCAATCGCCCAATTCCTGGGATCGCGAGTTTGTTTTAGAAGGATGCCGCTAGGCGTGGGAACAACGCTGAAAGAAGACAAATTCATCCCCAATCCTACCCCCAAGGCTTTGATGAAACTTTCCTTATAGACCCAGACGCGGGTGAAGGCCTCATCCTTATCTTTTGCTTTTTCTATGTAATTCTGCTCTTCTTTGCTGAAGCAACGTTTGACAATTCCTTCTTTGATGGGGCGGATTCTCTCAATGTCGCATCCGATCTCTTTCTCGTCGAAGACGGCGAGAGCCATCTCGCCGGAATGGGACAAGTTGAAATGGATGTTGGGATAGTCGGGCAAATAGGGCTTGCCGCGTTCGCTCGTTAGGATTCTTACGTCTCTCTCCCTTAGCCCATATTCTTTTAAACCCTTGTCTAAAGAGATGCCCGCGGCCAAAGAGAGGAGCCTGTCTTTGACCTGAATGTAGCAAGATGCTTTCTCTTGCCTGGTGTAAGAAAGAGAAGCGATGTCGCTTTCGCTGATCTCGGAGGTTTTTACAAGAATGATGTTTAGCATTGTTTTGCCTTCTGTGGTTTTGATTCCGGCTTTTTTGCTTAGGAGGCAGGGCGTAGAAGAAGCGGCAAGAGGAAGATTATTTTGAATTTTTGTCGATGTTTTCCAGAAAGCAAGGCAAGGAATACAAAGGCTTTAGCTCAAGCATTCCCTCGTTCCCAAAGTCGTTTTGGGAGAAGAGGACCCGCCGAGAGATGCAGCTTGAGTATTTGCTTGAGAAGGCGGTGATCGAAGCATGGTTCTTGATGTCGGATGACTTTACCTCGACGGGGATTACCTTGTTCCCGTCGCTTAAAAGAAAATCGATTTCGTGCGGCTTCTTTTTATGGTTGTCTTTCCAAGTGAAATAAAGCAGATCGCGATTGGTCGAGGCGATGATTTGAGCGACGACGTTCTCGTAGAGATAGCTTAGGTTCGCGTTTAGCTTGTCGCTTAGCAATTTGCCGTAAAGCTTCTCCTCCGGGACTTTCTTGTCGCTTAGCAGCAGGGTGACGAAAAGTCCGACGTCTGAGACGTAGAGTTTGTAATCTTTTGTGTCGCGCGTGCTTTTTAGTGGCGCCTTCGGCTCCCTGACGCGGTAACAAGGGAGAACGGTCTTCGACGCGATGAGCTCATTCATCATCCGCTTGTCCCTTTCGGTTTCCCTTTTTCCGGTGGCGTAGGAAATAACGAATTTCCTTTTCAAGGCAAGCTGAGAGGGAATGCTTTCATACATTTCCCCTATCCTGCCATTAGGATCGATCTTTCGGAAATCCTCTTTGTAGAGGGCGATGATTTCTCTTTTCACGACATCGATTTCCTGGAACGTCCTCTTCTTCAAGTAGGCATCCACGGCCTGGGGCATGCCTCCTACCGCCATGTAAATCCGGAACTTGGACATGAGCAAGCGATTCGTGCTGTCCAGCTTTCGATTTAAAGAAACAAGTTCTTTGATGGCTTCGCAGTTCTCACCCGTCGCCCAGCAAAATTCCTCGTAGTCCATTGGATAGACGTTGATGCGCATCTCTTCAGACGGATTCAAGATTTCCAAAGAATTTTTGTGGATGCTGATGAGCAAGCCGGTTTCGATGTAGTCGTATCTCCCATCTTTGACGAGATGCTTGATGGCTTGCCTTACCGGAGGATAAAACTGAATCTCATCAAAGATGATGACGGATTTTCTTTCGTAGAGCTTTGTTTTGAAATAGTCTTGAAGCCTGAGGAAAAACAAATCGCGATTGCTGATGCTTTTGAAGATGGATTGGAGGTCTTCCGAAAAATCCGAGAAATCCACGAGAATGTAGGATTTGTAGTTTTCCTTAGCGAAGGTTTCTGCGATGGTGCTTTTCCCAACGCGCCTTGCACCTTCAAGCAGAACGGCGTAGTCTCCGGCCCATTTTGCTTTCCATTCTTTCAAAGATTCTATAGCCTTTCTTTTGAACATGATGAGCCTCCAAAACTGTTTGAAGAATAATTAAAAAGTGCAGTTTTTGCAACATCGAAAACCCAAAAAAATGACGAAAACGCAATACGAAATTTATGAAAAAATGACGATATAGCAACATTGCCTGCTAGCGAATTTGTACTGGTAACCTAAAAGTAGACACGGAAAGAAGTAAAGTTACACATCATAAA
>CAVKPZ010000087.1:0-7473 GCA_963658395.1 Lachnospiraceae bacterium
TTCCAAGAGCCTCCCTGATTGCAATAGCAGGCACCAAATAATGGTCTCTTCGTTTCCCGTCCACATAGATATCCGAACCTTGGATGCAGGAAAGTATCTCTTTGAAGCATGCCTCAAAGGAAGAAGCGTAGCCATAAGGGAACTCTTTCTTCCCTCTTGTCTCCAAACGGTCGTTTCCGGAGTAGCGGACAACGCGCAGAAGTTTGTTGGAGAGAGGCTTGAATAAAAAGAAGTCCTTCGCAAACAAAAGACCTCCTAAAACGGTCAAAGAGTAATGTGCGGCCCCTTCATCGATCAAGAAGCCTTCGCGGACAAAGCGAGAGATCCCTTCTTCTAAAGATAGGGAATTGGGCAAGGAGAGAGCATTAGCGTAGGAAGAAAAATCCAAGATCTCCGGAAGCCTCGCTTTTTCAATCGAGGTTTCCGCTAAACGCATCTCTGGGGCGGTTCCTTCAAGTTTTAGCCAAAGTTCCTTTTCCAAAGCGGGATATTCTTTAAGATTCTTCGTATAGCTTCCTATCCTACAGTAGGCTTGCTTTTTGAAAGTCGTGGCGAAATAAGAGGAGGCGGGGATCTCAAGCACCAAAACATGGCCACCATCCAAATCGAATTCGTAATCCTGCAAATCAAGAGACGGGGTTAATAGATTCCGCCAATACGCCAAGATGTCTTGGTCCCCCTTTTTCCATGTTTTGAAGGAGAGTTTCGTTCCTAGCGGGACGTGAGTCGCGTCGTCGATTCCCCAAATCAGATAGCCGAAAGGCTTATTCGCAAGCAAAGCCATGTTCGAAAGGGCGGAGATCCTCTCGCCCATCGCGTCCGGATCGCCATTGTTCATTTTGAACTCAACATACGTGTTTTCGTCTTTCATGGCGCACAAGCCACGAACAATCAAAACAATCGTTTCATTGTCTTTCATACAAATATCTCCACCGAATTTTATCACCATCGCAATATAAGCGCAATAGCGCGCAAATAAGCGCAATAAGAAAACTATCGATGCTGTGCTGTTTTTCATTTTCTCGAAACCGTTTCTGCAAAGCTGCGCAATTAAAAAGCCAACATCCCCCTCAGGATGGCCAATGGCTTAAACGCGTATAGGAGCATCAACCAACAACGGCTTGGACTTTCTTGCCGCTGCAAGCTAAGCCATAGGAAAAGACTTCCTCAACTCCTTTGGACACAAGTTCGGCCTCATAGTTCTTCTCTTTAATTTGGGCAAGGGCATCGTCTGCCAGCAGCAGCAATTTCTCCTCCGAGCAGTTTTTCTCGTGTTTCAGTTCAATCAAAATGCCTGGCAGTTTTTTCTCTTTTGGACAGAGGCAAATGTCATAACGCCCTTCCCCGGCTTCGCGATTAGAAGTTACGAGATACCGTCTATCCAACGCAGCGCACAAGCCCAAGATCAAGCCGTGGTAGAAACTCTCTTTCGCTGCGTCAAAGAAACCGACAGACTGTTCTAGGAACCATCCTAGATGTTTTTTAAGCGATTCAGCATCCCTCGCGTAAAGGGCCTCTTGGATGGCAATAAAGTTTGTCTCGGAGGCCCCATTACCTAATTTTCGAAGAATCTCCCTGCTATAAACGAGACCAATTTCCTTATTCGGCAAGGCGACATTGCAAAGGAAATCTCCACTCCAAGAGGATTCCGAGTGAACCGCCTTAAGGTAACCGGCAACAAGAAGGAAGCTAAAAACCGAAGACGGATTATCCTTTGCGGCCGGGAAAAGGGCACCCGTGTCTATATAGGCGGGCACGGAATTTCCTTGGAGAAGAGAGGATAGCTTGTCACAAAGCACGCTGTCTGCTTCTTCCAAAATATCCCCGATGATGTCATTGCTTCCCGTATTTTGCCAGTAGGCACGAGGCAGGCAGCCATTCCGGAAATAATTGATCACGGACCAAGGATTGTAAATCTCGCTATTTCCAAAGCGATATCCATCATACCAGTCTTCAATTTCCTTCAGTTTATCCTCGGCGCCATAATAAGAAGCCATTTCTCTCACTTCTTCTTTGGTAAAGCCGAAATAGGGGCTGTATCTCTCGT
The DNA here is from genome assembly GCA_963658395.1 of Lachnospiraceae bacterium. Classification (GTDB taxonomy): domain Bacteria; phylum Bacillota_I; class Bacilli_A; order RFN20; family CAG-826; genus Alloenteromonas. The sequence goes on from CAVKPZ010000087.1 coordinate 2,048, forward strand.
CGAGCACCGAATTGTTGAGCCCGCTGAAAATGCTTTCTTTGGCGATTCGCAGCACTCCAGTCAAGAAACCGTGGCTCAGATGGCTGTTGTCTTTAAGCCCACCTGAAAAAAGGTTTCTCACAAAAGAAACAATCTCGTTATAGAAGCCGTTTAAGTGTCCTTGTCCAATTGGAGTGTCATATTCATCGATGATGATAATTGGGGCGATGCCATGATGAAGATGCAAAACGCGCGAAAGATCGCCCAAAGAGCGGGAAAGATCTGCGGGAGCGGCTTTCCCGGAGGCAAGCGCTTTTAAGCGTTCTTTGTCACGTGTTCCCAGTTTGGGGCTATCAAACAACTCCTCATGCCTAGCGCACTCATCGGCGATCAGCCCTTCAATGAAAGAGTATGTTTCCTGAAAGGTGGCAAACTTCGCGTCCTTGAAGCTAAGGAAAATCACAGGGTATTTCCCTTGGGAGGCACGATATTTCTCGCCACAAGACCAAATCTTCTTGTCCTTGAAATAGAGCGAGGTTTCATCTGCGCTCTTCTCGAAGAAAGTGCGAAGCATATCCATGTTGAGGGTCTTGCCAAAACGACGAGGGCGCGTAAAAAGAGAGACCAAGGGACGCTCGTCGAGGAAGTCTTTGATCAAGAGGGTTTTATCAACGTAATAATATTCCGTGCACGCCAGGCGATAATCCGAAATCCCAATGGGCAAGGGGAGTTTTGTTGAGGAGTAGCCTTTCCATCGCTCAACTCTGCCGTCGGCGGGCTTGACGGCATAAGAGGGAAGAAGCCAAACTCTGCCTTCTTTTCTTGCCCCTTTGATTTTTCCTTCCTCGCAAAGCTTAGTAATTCGCCTTTCGCTGATACCCCAAGAGATGGAGGCCTCTTTCACTGTCATTTTTCTTCCATGCTCCATTAGCTCCTTCGTTTTCCTAATTAATTATAACGTGGTTCAGAATGATATACGGAACAATATGCGGAACGTTATACGGAACAATATAAAAGTTTTTTCCTTTCTATTATTCCGAACGAAAAACTTCCGGACGCGTCCTTTTGTCTCTATCTTGATTTCTTGATGCGCTAAATAAAACCGGTTTCTATATGAGCGTTGGCGATCACATCGAAAGGGGGAAAATCGCAAAATCCCTTGATTCGCCACCGATCAAATTAGAATTTCCCTAGATCTTCTAGAGTCACCACATTCGAAAAAACGGAGGAAAATTCGCCATAAGAGAGCCCGAAGGTCGTGATCAGGACGCTTTGGGCGGAGAATCTCTTGGGAAGAAGAGAGCAGGCTTTCTCGATTCGGCGATTCGTCTTCTTGAAATCTTCCACATCCGCACGGTAGTCATCCTTATAGAATTTCATCTCGCAGATATTCAGCACATTATCGTTTCTCTTCAAGAGCATATCGACCTGCCCTTTTTCGTTCTCGTCCTCGTAATGCCAAGGCATAACCTCCGTCCCCACCGAGGCAATCCCCAACTTATCTTTGATCTGGCGGACATGATTGAAACAAAGATTCTCAAAAGCCAAACCCTTCCACGCGTTCGTTTCGCTTTTCCCATAATGGGTAATCCAATAATCCTCTTTCGCGCTTTTCTTTTCCACAAAGGTAAGATAGAAAAGGCAGAAAGGGTCAATGAGTTTGTAATAGGTTTTCTTTCTCTTCAGCCCGAAGGGAGCGTAGGAGGTAACGAAATCGGAAGCGAGCAAAGCATTAAGCGTCTTCGAGAAATCCCCGTTGTCGCTGCAGCCGACGCCCTCAATAATCTCTTCCCTGCTGAAACCCGTCTTCTTTTTATAAAGGAATTCGGTGATCCGCTTAGAAAGGGCGCGATTCGCGAAAGTGACGTTGAAAAGTCGCTCGTATTCAAAGCCAAGGGGAGTCGTCTTTTTGAAGAAGAGGTCATTGACGTTCTGCGCAACGCTTTTGCCTTTTTTGAAGTAGCTCAAATAATAGGGAATGCCTCCCACCGCCATATAGGCTTCCGCAGTCTCGTACCAAGAGGCAGAAATGCCTCTCTCTTTATGAAGAAACTCTCGGGTTTCTTTTAAAGTGAAAGGGCTTAGTTTTATCTCGTGGCTTACCCTGCCATAAAGCCCACCTTGCGCATTGATAAGTTCATTTTCCATCCAAGAAGCCGCGCTACCGCAGACGATGACCAATAGATTCTTCCTGAGGCCAGCGAATGAATTCCAAAAGCCTCCGAAAATAGAGATAAAGCCAGAGCCAGGGGTGTCCAGCCAAGGAAGCTCATCAAGAAAAACAACTTGCTTAGCGTCGCTTTCTTTCTCCAAAAGCAGCCTTTTTAGATAGAAAAAAGCGTCGGACCAGTCCTTCGGTGGACTCTCTTCCTTGCACCCATAAAGCCTTAGGGATTTATAGAACTCCTCGAGTTGGGCTTTCGTTTTAGCCTCGGAACTCAGGCTTTCCTCCAGGCAAAGCCCTGCGTGCATGAAAACAAAATTGTTTTGGAAAGCTTCCTTTACCAAGAAAGTCTTTCCTACGCGCCTCCTGCCATAGACGGCGACGAGATCCGCTTGATCATGTTTATAAAGTTCGCGAAGCTCTTCTAGCTCTTTCTCTCGTCCTACCATAGTTCTAACCCGCGGAAATTTCACCTTTTCTCAGTTTTTCCGCTTTTCCTTTCATGTAAATTATAGCAAATTAAAGTCTTAATTTAGCAAATCAAAAGCGGAAAATCTCAAAATTCTTTGTTTTTCCGCTTTTTAATACGCAACGCGCGAGGCCTTTCGCTCTTGTGCGTTTAAGGGCGAGTCAATTTGAGAAGAAAGGAGGAGTTCTGACAACTTTCTAAGTTGTTTTCAAAGTCAAGAAGAGCCCAAAACCATTTTGTAGGATTTTCACAAACATTTGTCTATATCGGAAGTTTTTCAATAGATGGAACCTATTTTTCAGGCAGGCAAGCATAATTGCGATCCTTTTATTTAGGCAAAGGGAAGTTCGACGAGCGGACGCTTCTTTAGTCAAAGGACATCTCCAATTACGCTAAAAAGCAAAGGAGATGAAAGGGCGAAGAATAGCCAATCGGCGGAAAATCGCAATATTCTTTGATTTTCCGCTACCTAGAAAATGCCCGCCTTGCATAGGGGCAAAGAAAAGTTTGAGCCAAGCGGCCAAGCGAAACTCCATTTCAGTTCCTTAGGCAGCCTATAGGCACCGTATAAATCCCATCTGGCCTTCGATAAGGGTAAGTCCCTACTTCTACTAAAAATCACGAGGAAAGAAGGGTGATTCGTGGCATTCGCGTCAATCATCGGAGCCATTTCTTTGATAGTTTTAGCCCCATTTCAGCCCCTCATTCACAACCGCGCTGGTCGTTTGGAGTCTTCTTTTCAAAATTTAGTCTGCGATTTAGCGCGATACCCATTCGTTCTTTCGCTCTTTTTTTCTTTGATATGTCTCCATGCTCATCGGAGATTTCGAAGGGTAAGCCGACGTTTGTAGATTCTACCAGGAAGAGATTACGCCCATGCCCGAATAAACAATCTGAAAGCGCGCGGCCTTTGGAATATTGGCTTTTCCCCATGCCCCTTAGCCGCTTTTCTGCGCCGGGTTCAGGGAAAAGAGGCGAGGGTCCTTGATGGGCACAAAAATTAGCCTCAGCGAAAAGAAAAGGACAGCCTGGATATCCAGACCATCCTTTCCCTTTCGTGGGCCTTTTCGATGCACCTTCCGTATCCGATCCGCTTAGTTTCAACCGCCTTGATCATCTTGCGCGTTACTGGAATTTCGCGGTTTTGACGATCGGGTCGTTGCTGTCGAAGCGGTTCTGCAGGAGCGGAGCGAAGGCATCCACCAGGTTCGCGTTGTCCCCGCCGAAGGAGTTTCCCCAGTAGGTTCCGTCGAGAGTTTGGTCGGCCTTCACGAAGCAGAGGTAGTAGTCCTGATCGAAGAACTTCACATTGTAGCTAGGCCCTTTGAAGATGCGATGATGGGCTTCTAAGAAGAACTGGGTCTTGTTCTGATATTTCCCATACCGGTCGAAGTAATGGGCTTTGACGCTGACGTCGTCATTGAGGCAGCCGCTATGAGGGAGATTGAGCTCCCCGAAGTAGAGGCCTTCCGCTTTGTTGAAGAGGTCTTCGCGCTCGGCGGAGAAGCCGACGTCTTTCAGGTATTGGTTGATCGTGTAGTCCTTAAGAGCGAAGGCTTCCACGTAGTTCGTGTAATCTTTGACGACGCTATTGACCATATCGTGGTTGGCCTGATAGGTCATCAGGTAGCTCTGAAGGTTCTTTTGGCCTTTGTGGAAGGCGTCGGTGCTCACCCTCTCCACGCCCTCTAGCAATTTGGCGTTCTCTTTGTCTTCGTGGTTGAAGGTGTAGGTCGCCATCTTGGTGGAATAATGCTGGCCGGTGGGGAGGTAGATGATTTCCCCTTTCTTCCGAAGCTCCTCATACTCGTCGAGTCTCTTGAGCTCGGCTTTGAAGAGGTCATTGGCTTTGTTGACGGAAGCGACCATGCCATTGAAACGCGTATCGTTGGTGGCTTTGACCGCCTCGCTAGCGCCTAAGTTCCGGTAATGGTTGTCGAAGATCGCGAGGTTGGCGCTAGTGAGCAAGAGGGAATCCAGATAGGCGATGAAGTTCCTTCTGTTCCGATAGGATTGGGTGGACCATTTGTCGAATTGCCCGTTCGTCAGCTGATAGTAATGGAAGACGTTGTTAGTCGGGGCGGAATCGACCGGGCAAGAGATGGTGTTGGCGAAGTGGGTGACGAAGTCGGCGATGTTCGATCCCTTGGCGGTGAAGTTCTTCAAGGAGGTCTCGTAGAATTCCTTCCTCTGGGCTTCGACGTAGTTGGCATCCTTGGTCTTGTCGTTCTCCAACTTGGCTAAGGTCCAAAGCCCGCCTTTGACCTGGCTCATGACATCGGTAGAAGCGACGTTGACGTAAGAATAGAGGTTATCCAAGCTCCTTTCGGCGTTGTACTTGTCCGCGTTCGCGGATAAGGCGTCGATCTTGGCTTTGACTTCCTTTATCTCCCCATCGATCTGCTCCAGATAACGGACGGAGAGATCCCTCATATCAATCCCATAATCCTTCAGGATATCGGTGACGAGATATTGGGCCCCTTCGCCAAGGGCTCTGGTGAGGACCTGGGTGCCGCCGCAAGCGATGCCTTCCAGAATCGAAGGGAAGAGCGCCTGCGAGGCGGCCGCATTAGCAAGGGAAGAGCCTTTGACGGCCATGACCAGATTCTTCGCTTTGAGAGAAACGGAAGGCGCGGCAACCGCTTCTTCCGCCTGCGCATTGGCTTTCGTTCCGATCACGGAGCAAGAAGCGGCGAAGACGGCGGTCAAGAAGGACAAGGACAAGAGTTTTTTGAGTTTCATAATTTTCCCTCCTAGAGTTACTCTTTTGTTTGGTTCGTAACTCTTTACGGCATTATGTTAATACTTTTTATT
>CAVKPZ010000088.1:0-1009 GCA_963658395.1 Lachnospiraceae bacterium
GTTCAATAAAGATTATGATGGTTCCGGTTTTGTCCAATGTTTGGGGAACGCATCAGATGAGATCGAGGCTAGAGACAAAGAGATCCGGGAAAGAGAGGCCTATGAGCTCGCTAGAAGGCGCGCCTTGGAACGGAGGGCCTACGAAGATTCCTTGCTCGGCGTCGAGCGAGAAAGGGTGCTCGCCGAAGCCATGGGCGATGGCGAGATCGAGGATCGCGCCTTCGCTGGCGGCTACTCCTTGACCCCGATCCCGGAGTTAAGAAGAGAAACCCCTGAGCTTATCGCCCCGACCCCGGCGGAGCCTCTTTATGACGACAGGGTCTTCTATTTCAACAAAGACAAGGCCAAGCAGACGCAGGAAGAGACGCCTGTTAAGCTCTCTCCTTCGCCCGAGGCGGAGACCGGCCTTAAGCCTAGGGAAGATGCCCCTGAAGAGAAAGAGAGCGCCCCAGAGCTTGAGATCAGCTTGCCTAGCAGCGAAGACGAGGCTAACGCCATCGAGGCCGAGCTTTCCCCGGAGACCTGGGACCTCATCCGCTACGCCATCGCCCTCTCCAAAGAAGCCGTCAAGGAAGTCAAGACGAAGAAATACCGGAAGGAAGAGAACGTCGTCCTCTCTAGCGAGAAGGGCAAGACCTACTCTTTCCCCATGGAGCACCCTGACGTAAGGAAATAGCTATGGGCGAGGCGAAGAAGAAAGTCAAGGTCTCCACGATCGTCGACGGCGTTTTGATCGCCCTCGGCCTAGGCTTGCTGGCTTTGGAATTAAGCCTCATGATCAGCAAGCAGAAAGACGGGATGCCCTCTCTTTTCGGCAAGACCTTCATGAACGTCCTCACGGGGTCGATGGACGGGCCGGATACGGATGTTTTTTATCTTACGCGCGCGGGCGACAGCGCCTATGGGCGCGTAAGCGGGGTCTATTACACGCAGGAAGAGGCCGAAGCGGCTTCCGGCGAAGACAAGACCTATTTCGTCCTGGAGAAAAGAGGCCCGAAGATGCTCGGGG
>CAVKPZ010000088.1:1019-7455 GCA_963658395.1 Lachnospiraceae bacterium
CCGCGGCGATTTTGGAGAGAAGAAGCTTCTCCGAGGTGCAGGTAGGCGACATCGTCACCTTCTATTACGACATCCCCGCCGGGGGAGTCACCTATGAGAACCAGCTCGTCTCGCACCGCGTCATCGAGATCATCGACGAGGTGCTTTATTGCTATGGGGACGCCTATCCTAATCCTAGTAACGACGCCGGGCACGCGATCCCTTATGACTCCGCCTCCTCGAACTACGAAGGTGTGCAGAAGATAAGCAAAGATAAATACGTCGGCGTCGTCACCTCCAAAAGTGACTTCTTGGGATGGATCCTACAAGTGACGAGTCAATCCTGGTTCGTGCCCGTGGTCGTGGGCGTGCCTTTGCTCAGCATGGGCGCCTTCAGCCTCGTCGAGGGACTAAAGAAGAGCAGGGAGGCCAAGAAAGAGGAGAGATCGAGGATCGAAGCCCTCGTCGCGCAAAGCGGCGTCAAGAAAGAAGACCTCGCCGCTTACGAGAGGGAATGGGAGAAGGCTTCCATCAAAGTGGCCATCCAAATGGAGATGGAAGAAGAGAAAGAGAAGCAAAAGGAGATCTATAGAAAGCAGTTCCGCGAGGCGAAAGAAGAGGCCAAGAGGGAACTGCAGAAAGAAAAGGAGGCAAAGAAATGAAAGAGAATGAAAAAGAGAAGAAAAACGAAGGGGACATCCGCTTCCGTCTCTATGGCTATGTGGGCTTAGGCTCGGCGATCCTCGCCTTCCTTTGCTTATCTAGCCTCGGCATCAACGGGGGCTTCTTGCTTGCAAATTCCTCCGCGAACAAGCCCTTGTACTGGGTCCTCTTCTTCCTGAGCCTCATCTTGCTCGTGCTTTCGATTGCCTTGGCTTTCTTTCTTTTGGCCAAACGCTCGAAGATGAAGCTTGAGCAGCTAAGCGCTTCCACCTATTTCCTTGAGCCCACCTTCGTCTATAGCGAAGGGGCCTTCTTGCGCGAAGTCAAGCGTGCGTCGAACGAAGGCAGCAAGAAAGCCATCGGCTATCTCGCCGTGCTTAACGTCAAGGGCATCAACAGCGACATCCTCACCTTCTATGGCCCGGAGGAGGCCAAGGCCATCAACTCCATCGTCTTCTCTTGCCTCTACGAGCGTTTCCATCATAAGAAGGAGTACCGCTATGGCTTCTCCCTCACGAACTCCTTCTTGATCTACGTCAAAAGCGCGGATTTCCCCTCTTTCGAGAGAGAGCTCCTCTCCATCGCCAGCGAGATCGAAAGCAAGGTCCTTTCTAGAGGCAAGATCAGCAGCCTCACCGTTTTATTCGGCACTAGCTCATTGAAGGAGGAGAAAGACGCCCAAAGCGCCTTAGACCACGCGACCTTCGCCTCCAGGTATAACGCCTCCAACCGCTTCGCAAGCTCCCTCATCCCCTTCTCCAAAGACCAGATGGACTTCTCCGAGAGCGAGAAGGAGCTCCCTAGCGACATCCTCCGCGCGATCAGGGAAGAGCAGTTCCAGATCTTCTACCAGCCCAAGTTCAACCTCCGCACGAAGAGGTTCTACGGGGCCGAAGCGCTCGTTAGGTGGTCCCATCCCACTAGAGGCTTATTGCCCCCGAGCTTCTTCATCCCCTTCTCCGAGAAAAGCGGCCTCATCGTCGACCTCGACCATTACATCTACGAGCACACGCTTCGCGACGTCTCCAGATGGGAGGCTAACGACGAGCCCCTTGTAAGGGTGTCCATCAACCTCTCTAGGCGCACGGTCTATAACGAGGGGCTCGTGAGCTTCCTCCAAGACACGGCCAAACGCTATGGCGTCGACAGCAAATGGATCGACATCGAGATCACCGAATCCCTAGCGGCTAGAGACGCGGCCTTCTTGTTCCAACTGGTCTCCAAAATCAAGGCCATGGGGATGGCGACCTCCATCGATGACTTCGGGGTAGGCTATTCTTCCTTCAATTCCCTTAAGAAGCTTCCCTTCGATACCCTGAAGATCGACAAGTCCTTCATCGACGACATCGAGGTCGACGCGAAGTCGCGCGACATCGTTAGGGCGGTCATTGATCTCGCCCACAGCATGGGCATGTGGACGATCGCCGAGGGCGTGGAGACCGCGAGCCAAGTCGAGATCCTCTCCTCCATGGGGCTAGACGCGGTGCAAGGCTATTACTACTCCCGCCCCTTGAACGGCTTCGAGTTCCAGAGGTTCCTTAAGAGCAACCCCTTTGAGAAGAAAGATGCGAAAGGAGAGAAAAAATGATCGCGATTATCGGACAGAGCCAGGACGACATCCTCTATTTCACCGCGAAGCTCAAGATCGAGCGGAGCGAGGACATCCTAGGCAAGACCAAAGCCTATTTCGGCCATCTATTCGCCGATGAGGTCGTTTTATGCGCGGTGGGCGAGGGGAATGAGTACACCTCGATGATCACCTCGGTCTTGATCGACCGCTACGACCCTTACCTCATTTTCTCCATCGGCATCTGCGCCTCCTTCCAAAGGGAATTAAGGCAAGGGGACATCTTCATCGCCGACCGCGTCTATCTCGCCAACGTCGACTTCTCAAACGAGCACCCCCTCGTCTATGGCCAGTTCCCGGGCGAGGCCCCTTTCTTCGTGGGCGACCAGATTTTAAGCGACAAGGCCGAAAGGGAATCCTATCTGGTCACGAACCGTTATATTCAGCGCGGCTATCTTCTTTCTGGCTCGACTTTCTTATCTAGCCAAGATGAGATTGAGGGCATTTTGCGCGGCCACTTCCTCACCGAAGACGCCTTGAAGGCTTTCGATAGCGGGAGCGGGGGCATCTTGCTCGCCGCTAGCGGCAAAAGGGTCCCCGTCGTCTCCATCCGCGGGGTGGCTTACGAAGTGGGCAACCAAGAGCAGCGCCTCTCCTGGCGGAGGAAAGGCCTAGAGACGATGCCGACGATCGGCAAGATCGTCTCGCGCACCTTGCTCGATCAGGGGGATAACTTATGAAGCAAAAAATAATCCTCGACAAAAAATCCTTTTGGATCCTAGGGTCCCTCTTCTTGCTGGGGCTCCTCTTTGGGACGGGTCTAATTTTAGGCAAGGTCTATGAGATCGCTTGGCTGATCTGGACGATGGGAGCGCTCCTCATCGCGACTTTCCTCGCCTTAGGCGCCTGCGCGATGGCTTTCCTCTATAACCGGCAGAAGAAGCAGAGCAAGGCCCTGCATTACCTCACCGAGCAAATCTCTTCTAGCCGTCTCGGTTCCGTGCCTCTTCTTACCTTCCTAAGGGAGAAGTTCGGGGAGTTCTCCCCTTTGCAGGACGCCTTGAACTCCTTCTTGGAGACCTATTCCCGTTTCGAGGTCGTCTATAGCGCCTCTTCCCAAGACAAGTCCCTCCGCGACCAGATCGCCCTGGGCCACGTCTTCCGCGAGGACGAGTTCAAGAAGAACCTCTACTTCGAGCTGCAGGGGATCCATTCCGCTAGATGCGCCCTATTGATGTTCGAGCTCGTCGGCAAGCAAGAGAAAGACAAAGTCGCCTTGCTCAGCGCCATCGAGCGCGCCTTCCCCGGGGCGATGATCGGCAACCGCGACCGCGGCTACGCCTGCTTCGTCTACGAAGTGGGGGCCGTGCTCGCTTTGGAGAAAACCTGCAAGGACCTCGTCACCTCCTTCTGCGCCTTAGACGTCGAGCTCACCGAAAGCGTGAGCTACTGCAAGGTGGGCGGGGTCATCTACCCTTTCGTCTCGATGTCGGACCTTTATATCGAGGCGGAGAAAGCCCTTCAGGAGAGCGAGGACGTGAACATCCTCTCCACCTTCGACCGCTTCTATTTCCCGCGCACCGTCCTCACCGAGAACAACAAACTCGTCATCTACACGGGCTTCCTCGAGGCCGCGGAGCTCCATTTCGCGAAGCTGCTTGGCCATAATGAGAGGGTGGAGTTCCTCTCCTCCTTGTTCCAGTGGGCCGCCTCCACCTTGGGAATCACTTCTGGTGGCTATCTAGTTTACGATGCCCCCTCGAAGAGCTATCGCGTTGAGATGGATACCTCTAGGTCTGGCGAGAACAAGACCTTCGGCAAGATGGGCGGCCGCATCGAGGAGAAATACCTCGACCCCTTCTTCGAAGAGGCGAGCAAAGACCTCTATTTCGCGGTGAAGGACACAAAGAACCTGCCTAGCGAATACGCTTCCTTCATGGCGAACCTCGGGCTTAGTTCCCTTTATCTGCGCGCCCTTTCCTCGAACGGAGAGAGGCTTGCCCTCATCTTCTTCGCGGACGAAACGAAGACCCCTTTCGACTCAATCGTCTCTCACGTCATCCTCGATTCCGTCTCCCATCTCGTCTATAAGTCCTTAAGCGAGATGAAGGGGCAAGAGAAAGAACTCGGCAATGAGCGCATTGTGAATGCCTTGGCTAGCCGCACCCATCGCTACCTCTATTCAATCGACCACGCCTCTTATCGTCTCACCTTCGTCTCCAACGACCTTCAGAAAGTCTACCCTGAGGCTAGGCCCGGCGCGCTTTGCTATAGCGCCCTCAAGCGCGGGTCCGACTCCCCTTGCTCCTATTGCCCCCTCGCCAGGGGCACGACCTCTCGCCTCCTTCCTGAGCTCAACGTCTCCCCTTGCACCTTGAGCGTGCTCGAGTATCGCGGGGCGGATTCGGAGCGCTCGACCCTCCTCATAGAGACCCAGGGCATCGACGGCGCTGCGAAGTCCTCTAAGCTCATCGACGAGGCTCTCATGATCCATAATCAGGCCGCCCTTAGCCTCATCATCAACCGGGACTGCAAGAACCATAACCCGGGCTACGTGCTTTCTGCCAAGGTTAACAACATCTCTAGCCTCAAGATGGCGCTCCCCCAAAGCGACCTCACTTCCTTGATTGGGCAGATCGTAGGGAACTTCCAGGACGCGGGGTATGAGGACGTGCTTTATCGCTTTGACGATGAGACCCTCTCTTTCTTGCTGCCAAACTACACCAAGACGAAAGCCGTCAGCTTCGGTGAAGAAGCCGCGGAGATCTTCTCGATCCCCCTTGAATCCGGGAACATCGCCAAGCTCCCTGAAGTCTCCTATTGCCTCATCGCCTACCCTGGCGATGTCTCCAACGCAAGGCAATTCATCACTTTGGTGAAGAATGGCCTAGAGCGCTCGCGCGACTTCGGCACGGGCTTCCTCGTCGATCAAAGCGGCGCGAGCCCGAGAAAGGCCAAGCGCAGCGAGTTCGTCTCCTCTTTGCTTAAAGAGGCGGTGAGCCGGGACGGCATGAAGGTCTTCCTTCAGCCGATTGTCGACGCGAAGACCCTCCGTCCGACTACGGGCGATATCCGCGCCGCCTTGTTCGCCCCCGACAAGAGTGAGATCGCCCCGGGCGAGTTCATCCCCCTCGCGGAGAAAGACGGCCTCGTCTCGCAGATCGACGTCTCTTCCTTCCGCGCGATGGGCGAGCTGTTCTCGCAGTATGGTTACACGACCTTCAAGTCCGTGGGGGTGAGCCATCTCGCCATCTATCTCTCTCTTGAGTCCATCGTGGACGAAAGTTTCCCCGCCCAGGTGAAGAAAGCGATGAACCAGTACCACTTCCCGAAAAACTGCGTGCAGTTCGAAATCAGGATGGACTTCATCAACAAGAACGCCGAGGCGGTGAAGCGCCTCATGAAAGAGCTCTCTGCTATGCCGATTGAGTGGGTCGCCTCCGAGTTCAACTACGAGCATGATTCCCTCGAAACCCTGCAAAACTTCAATATCTTGGCCCTTAAGACCGATCGCTTGATCGTCGCTAACGCCCTCTCTTCGCCACGAGATGGCACAAGCTTCGCTCGCTTCTGCAGCGACGCTTTGAAAGGCGGCTTCCGCATCGTCGCGACGGGGATCGAAACCGAGGAGCAATGCAAGTTCGTCTCCCATCTCGGCGTCCACGAGATGGAGGGTTACTACTTCGGCCGCCCGATGAAAGAGGAGGATTTCCTCAACGCGATTGCTTACGGCAGCGACCCCAACCGGAAATAAGCCTTCTCTTGCTTGACTGGCCCCGGCTTCTCTGGGGCCTTTTCCAATTCAAAAGGATCAACGATATAAATCTTCTAGGCTATATAGCAAATAGGACTCGGCATCGTGTATGTCGAATCCGGATTTAGAGAAGAAGCCGTATTTGATTGGTTTCAGAGCGGTCATCGCCACTTGCGCAATTTCTTCATTGATGATCTTGTCCGTGATTTTCGCATCGATGAATTTGCATTCATAGAAGATGTAGCCGTCCTCGCATTTGCCAACGATGTCAAATTGCCCGTTTTTCTTTTCCTTTGGATTGTCGTACCAATAGGCGCCGATATCGAGCAGCAAAGGAAACAGCCTTCCTTTTTTTGTTTTCTCTTATTAAATATTGCTTGGCCATCAATTCAAAGCAAAGAGGAACCGTGCACCGCTCAAATTCTTTGCTTATGAATCGGTCATAGAATACAGAATCGTCCATGATGTTGTGC
>CAVKPZ010000089.1:0-7230 GCA_963658395.1 Lachnospiraceae bacterium
CCCCGAAATCAAAAAGTCCCGACGCCGTCGAGTCTGGTAAAACATTTCACGATACTATTTGAATTTCTGGGTGTTGACGTTCGCGATCCCGTCGCCCGAGGCGATGTCGCTCGCCGCCGCCGCCTCGAGGGCGGAAAGGCGCAGCTCGTCCGCGGTCACGGCCTTCGTCTTGTCGCTGAAGTCGTAGCGCGAGCTCGCCGGGTCCGCGGCGCAGCATTCCTCGCATCTCCAGTAGGGCTTGAAGCCGTCCTTCGTCGGATCGGCCCAATTAAAACCAACTTCGGTGAGGTCCCCCTTGTGGTCAGAGTGGCTCGTCGCGGCTTTCGTGAGGCCGAAATTGCCTGAGCCTAGGGCCCCGGCCACGGTGGCAAGCCCTCCTAAAGCAAGGAGGCTCGCCATGGAGATGATCATCAGTTTCTTTTTCATCTTTGTTCCTTTCTTGTCCAAGGGAACGCTTCCGCCCGCGAGCTCTGCCTAAGGACGCTTGCGTGCAAAGAAACGGCCTTGGATCCAATAAAAGCCATTGTAACCGCTTCCATTTTTCCTTTTGGCTTTTGAAGGACAAGTATGTGCGGTTTCGCTCCATCCTCTTCTTTTGACTAGATGAGGCATCAAAAAAGAGGATGGACAAGAAACATCCTCTAGGAGAAATAAGGCTTATGCTCTATTCCTTCAGCTTATGGATTTCCCGGTATCTCCCCGGGGCCATGCCGTAGGTCTTTTTAAAGACGCTGGAGAAATGGGACATGGAGGAGTGGCCGATGAGGTCGCAGAGCTCGGTGATAGAGACATCGCTATTGATGAGGAGGTCTCTGGCGCTGGAGAGCTTCACTTTCTGGAGGTATTCCCCGATGGATTCCCCGGTGTATTCCTTGAAGAGGCGGGAGAGGTGCGTCTTGGAGTAGCTCGTCCTTTCGACGATGTCGCTCACGCTCCAGGCGAGGTTATTGGGGTTATTGATCTCCACGAGCAATTCGTTGAGCCACTTCGGGCGGCTGTTCTCGGAATAGGACTGCCTTTGGGTGAACAAGGGCTCGAGGAGATTGAAAACCAAAAAGGAGATGAGGGGCCTGATCCTCTCTTCCTCCCCTTCGTGGTCCTTGATCTCGCTTAGGAGGAAGGCGATTTTCTTAAGACGCGCCTCGCTTAGGGTGAAGCAGTTGTATTCGCTTGGCTTGAAGAGGGAGAAGAAAGTGGGGATGGCGGCAAGGGCCATCTTGTCGAAAGCCTCTTTCTTAAAGCAGACGCAGTAGTGGCTGGAGTCTTCGCTACTCTCGTAGATCGCGTGGGCGTTCTCCGGGAAAAGGAAAGTGCAGTCGAGTTTCTTTTGTTGATGCTCTATCCCGTCGATCACCTGGGTATAGGTCCCTTGAAAGAAGATGATGAACTCGTAGAAGTCGTGGTTATGATAGGTCTGAAAGCCATGGAAGACGTGGTGGAACTTCAGCGTCTGCCCGTAATCGATGTCGCGGTGGGCGGCGTAGGTGAGCTTGATGGGCTTAGGGAGAAACATACCTCCTTTGATGATAAAGGATTTGCGAGGGGGGGTCAATTGCTATTTTCAACTAGAATGGGCCCTAAAAGCACGGGAAAAGGCGAGGGAGAAAAAGGGAAGGGCGAGTCGAAAAACCCCGCCACGCCCAAAATAAAGGTGATTTCGCGACGCCAGATCAATCTTCGTGGTTTGGTACAAAAGAACAAACATTGCACAAAGACCACTGTCCGTGAACTATATCCCGTTATTTTTCTTGGCTGAGATTGAGTCTTTACTCCGATGTTCTGATTGAGAAAAACGACGGCATGGCGAGTTCTTTAAAGATGTGATCCTCTTCGCTTTTGCATGCTCAATGGAAGGCGATTAGCGAAGGCCTTCAAAACTTAGAAGCAATCCGCGTGGAAACGAATGCCAAAAAAAAGAAAAGACACAACTTTGTTTTCGCCAAACGTGCAGGAAATGAATTTCACAAATCACACCTTTGCCTCAAAGGAAGAGATCGTCTAACACCACGATGTTCTGAAACACGCTGCTGTATTCATTCTTATGGATGCCAAAGGTCGTGATGAGCGTGCTGAAAACGCAAGCTCTTTTTGGGATATAGGGACGAATGGCTTCAATCCTGGAGTTGATCTTCTTAAAACAATCCAGATCCGCGACGAAATCGTCCTGGTAGAACTTGATCTCGCAGAGGTTCACGACGTTGTCATTCCTTTGAATCACTAGGTCCACCTGGCCGTGGCCGCTTTCGCTTTCGAAATACCAGGAGGATTCTTTGCTGCCCACTCCTCCTATGTTGAGTGAGCGTTTTATCTGGGGAATGTGGCTTAGACAGACGTTTTCGAAGGCAAGGCCTTTCCAGGAGACGATTTCCTGGGAGGAGAGACGGCTTTCCCAAAAATTCTCGCTTGGGTCCTTCTCGTATTTGAACTTCAGGAAGAAGGAGCAGAAAGGGTCGCTCAGCCTGTAATAAGGGACTTTTGAATCGACCCCAAAGGGGACGTATTTGCTCACGTAGTCGCTTGCGACGAGGGAATCGAGGACCTCGCTAAGATGGCCTCCGCCCCCGATTTTTAGTTTCTTGGCAATTTCATCCCTTTGGAAGCCAATTCTTTTTTTGCCCAGCAAGACGACGGCTTTCTTCGCGAGCTCGGCTTTTTCGAAGCAAGAGTGGAAAAGGCGGTCGAACTCAAGCGAGAGCTGAGCGCCTTTTCTGAAGAAGATGTCGTCGATGTTCTCGCCGAGGCTCTTCCCTTTTTTGAGATATCCTAAATAGAAGGGGATGCCCCCGAAGACCATGTAGCAGGTGGCGATT
Source organism: Lachnospiraceae bacterium (assembly GCA_963658395.1). Lineage (GTDB taxonomy): Bacteria > Bacillota_I > Bacilli_A > RFN20 > CAG-826 > Alloenteromonas. The sequence continues at coordinate 2,811 of CAVKPZ010000089.1, forward strand.
TCGTAGCGGGACAAGACAAGGCCCTTCGACTTCAGGAATTCCTCACTCTCCTTGAGGGTGAATGGGGACAGTTTTATCTCGTAGGTTACTCTCCCATAAAGCCCGCCATAGGCGCGGATCAGGTTGTCCCGAATCCAAGAGGCCGCGCTTCCGCAAACGATGAGCAACAGGCTTTGGTTCGCGCAGCCATAGGAATTCCAGAAAGATTCAAAGGCCTTGATGAAATGAGATTTTGGAGTGTCAAGCCAAGGCAATTCATCAAGGAAGACCACCTGCCTGGAGCCATCCTCCCTTTGACGAAGAAGCTTTTCTAAGAGGTCGAAAGCTTCGAACCAAGTCGAGGGCTTGACCTCATTTTTCCCAAGTCCGAATTTAAGAAGGCTGCTGTAAAACCTATCAAGCTGCAGTTTGAGGATATCTCCTTCTTGCTCTTCTGGCGACAAGGCGGAGTGTTTGAAAGCAAATTTACCCTTGAAGGTCTCGTTGATGAGATAGGTTTTGCCAACTCTCCTCCTCCCGTAGACGGCCACAAGTTGGGCACTTCTATCTTCATATAAATCAAGCAACTCAGTGATTTCTCTTTTTCTTCCAACCATAAATGTCTCCTCCCATCCATTGATATTTTGCGCGTTAATTCTATCTGCATTTCAAGGCAGAAGCAAAAATCTTCGGGCGAAAAACGAAGAAAAAACGTTTTTTCGCCCACATAAATCCTTTGGGCCAAAGATTTGCTTCTTTCGCCACTTTTTAGAAAAAACATCGAACCTATGCTTGTTATTCTCCTTTTTAAAAGGTAAAAGCGAGAAACAGAAAGGCCATTAAAAAGAGCATGCGGGCGAAAAACGAAAAATTTTTGTTTTTTCGCCCGGGTTGTTTTTTCAACTAGGAAACCGCACATAAAAGGCTCCTTGATTTGGATGGGCTCTCCCCGCTAAAAGAGGCGTTTTATCTTCGGGCGGTCGCTTTATAATTTAGCAAAGCTTATCAGGAGTGTGACTATGGCCCTCATAAGATGCCCAGAATGCAGAAGTGAAATATCCTCGACCTGCGATTATTGCGTCCATTGCGGCTACCAGCTGAAGAAGACGCCCATGAAGGAAAGCCAAGCGATCGCCTATCGCTCCTCCGCGCCCGGCTGGCTTATCTTCTTTTGCGTGATCGATATCCTCCTGGGCTTTCTTTTCGCTGGGCTAGGCATCCTGATGATGGTCTACTGGGCGCTTGATCGCTCCTTCTTGCTCTTCCTCGTCGTGGGGATCTTGTTTTTCGCTTTGGACTTCTCCCTATTCCTCGCGGCAATCATTGACTTCATTCGCATTGGCCAAAACAGCGATATCAAGGAGCCATGCATCCGTTATAACCTTGCCTCGGGCAAGCTCATCTTATCCGCGCTGAACGGGAAGAAGATCGTCATAAGCCCAAGCCAATATCTTGACCTCTCCTGCGGCTTCTTCACGGATTTCTTCTTGATCGTCTTTTATTTGGATAAGAAGCAAAGGAAAAAGAAGGCAAGGCTTGGCTTCACGAGCAATCGCTGGGAAGCGCAGAGAGCTTTGGCGTCCCTTAAAGAAGAGGAAGTGGGGCGATGAGCGGAAGTGACGTGGCTTCCCCATGGGATTTGGCACGATAGATGGCACGATAGAAATCTTCTCGCAATTTGTTCGTAACGTTTTTAGACCATATAAGTTTAAAAAACACCGAATACAACTACCTTTTTATTGATGCCGATGTAAAAAGAAAACAATGCCTATTCTTTCGAATTTCAAACCAAAAAGTTTCTATCGTGCCACGAATTTGGCACGATAGAAATGATTAAAAGTATCGATGGCATGGACATTAAATTTTTATCGTGCCAAATTTTGGCACGATAAATGGCACGATAGAATTTTCAATCTCGTTTGCAAAAAAAGGCGAGATTGGATGGTTCCCAAATTCGTAAAACGGCATAAGTCCTTGGTGGGTGTCGTTTTTTCAATTGCTTGCTAAAAGGCTTCCCAAACGGTTCCTTCATCCTCTTTTGCGCTTCGGGCAGTTTTAGATAGAGGGGATATTTTCCTGTGGAGCTGATGCCCGCTTGCAAAAGCGCGCAAAGAGATCTTCTGAAACTAAACTCCAGGCAAAGACGGAAGCGGGGGAGGCGGAAGCGTAACTTTCCCTGGATGACAACCATCCTTGGCAAAGACCTTGTTCTGAATAAGGCAAAAACCTTCGTTTTCGTTGAAATATGCAAAAAACGAAGTTCGTAAATTGCATAATCTGCAAAAAACGAAGATTATGGTTAAAATTTGAAAGGAGGATTTGATGATGGACTTCAAAAGAAAGGCTTACGATCAACTGATGGACTGGAAAAGGAGAAAAGGCCACAAGCCTTTGATCGTAGAAGGCCTTAGGCAAGTCGGCAAAAGTTATATTGTGGCGAAGTTTGCAGAAGAGAACTATGAGAATTCCATCCTTTTGGATTTCCGTCACCGCAAAGAGCTGAGGCTTTGCTTCAAAGGCAATTTGGATGTCGATCAGATCATTGCCCTTCTTCGACCTTACCTTTCGGACAAGAACTTCGTGCCAGGCAAGACGGTCCTTATTTTTGAGGAGATCGGCGACTGCGCGGAAGCACGGACCTCTTTGAAATCTTTTTGCTTGGATTCGCGCTACGAGGTCATCGCAACCGGGTCGCTTTTTGGGGTCGACAATTACCGGAGAACGTCCAAGCTCCCCGTGCCCACCGGCTATGAGGAGCACCTGCAAATGACTTCCATGGACTTCGAGGAGTTCTTGTGGGCGATAGCCACCCCAGAAAGCGCGGTCCAATCTTTGAAGAAGGCCGTTATGGACGTCGAAGAGCTGCCGCAAGCTTTAGGAAACTACTTTTCTGAGGCGATCAAACAATACATGATTGTCGGCGGGATGCCGGATGCCGTGGCTGCTTTTCTGGAATCGGGGCGGAATTACCTCCAAGCGCGTTCCGTGCAGGAGGGGCTCATCAAGGATTACCGCGCCGACTTCGGCAGGTTCGTGGATGAGGAGGGGAATGTGAGAGTCGATTATGACCTCCAGGCCAAACTGAACCAGATTTTTGACGCGATCCCTTCTCAGCTGAGCAGGGAGGGCGACGTTGAGCGGTTCAAACTGTCCGAGGTATCCAAAAAAGCCAGATATTATCAATACGCGAATGTTTTTGATTGGCCGGAGAAGGCCGGCTTGGTCTTATTGACTCATAATCTCAAAGCCATCGAAAGCCCTTTGCAGGGGAATGCCGAGCAAAATGCCTTCAAGGTATTCCTGAGCGATCCAGGACTATTGATGTCGCTTTTTCCTCTAGCTACCTTGCAGGATTTCCTTTTGGGAAGACTAGGGAGCAGGAAAGGCGCCTTGTATGAGAATTTGCTGGCAAGCATGGTAGATAAAGCCGGCTTCCCTTTGTTTTACTATGGGAACTACGAGAAACACTTGGAAATCGACTTCCTGCTGGAAAGCAAGGATGGCATCGTTCTCTTGGAAGAGAAATCGACGAATCGGAAGATGGCCGCTTCACGCTCAATCATGGAAGGCAATTCCCCCTTCAAAGCCTCTCGTTGCGTTAAAATCAACTCCTTTGAGGTCGGAAAGGGGGCTTTTTATACGTCCTACCCTCAATACATGGCTCCTTTCTTCTTAGAAGAGGAGAGAAAGAAACTGCAAGAGGGACTTTTTGCCCCTTCCCTTTCTCTTTCTTAGTTGCCTCGCAGGGAAAGGCAAGGCGAGGAGCCGAGGACCCCAAATTTCTTAACACCCCATTTTCGGGGTTTTCCCTGAATTTGGGGTGCTAAGGCAAAAAAAGCAAGAGCTTACGGCAAATCTGGCCCATCCCATCTTGGCGCCCCTTTGATGGAAGGCGGCAAAAAGGGTCTGGGCATTTGCTCCCATTTATAGAAACATCACGAAATATATGGGGAAGTATGTTATTTTCTCCATCTTTTTTATCCCTCTGTCGTTGCTTAATACATAGCCGTTGCTCATCTTGTAATTAGGGTTTTCGAGAATCTTCGGCAAAGCCCTAAAAATTTTATAGTCCTTGCCTGATTTTATCTCTAAAGGCAACACGCTTAAGCGCTCGTGGTCGTCGATTAAATAGTCTACTTCCCCGACCTTTTTCCGGTCGTAATAATACAATTCGTGGCCATGGGCTTTTAATTCCTGAGCGACAAGGGTTTCATAAACGGCCCCCAAATTAACGAGGCTTTTGTTATCCAAGATTGCGTTGATGTTGTTCTTATAGAGGACGCTGGTCAGCAAACCGATATCGTTAAGATAGAGTTTGAGAAGGTTTTTGCTGCTTGATTGCATCAATGGGAATTTCGGCTCGCTTACTCCCTTCGCGGCCAAAGAGATGCCCGATGAGATTAGATATTCGAATTCGTCAGCGTATTTGGCGTATCTCACG
>CAVKPZ010000090.1:0-7212 GCA_963658395.1 Lachnospiraceae bacterium
TTGGAATCCTGGAAAAGCCGGCGAAGGCCCCGAAGAAGGGCCCCGGAAGGCCGAAAAAGAACGCTATATAGTCCTATAAATTGGGAAAGTCTTAATTAAGGAAACAGAAGGGCAGGGAAAGAAAAACTTCATCAAAAAGACATGTAAGGTCTTTCAAGTCGTCAAACACCACCCTAAATCAATATTTCGGTAATGTTTCACCGAAATATTCGCTCGCGGCTATAATCTTTCTGAACGTGTTCATTAAGAAAGGATGCACATGCCGAAAATCTTCAAAAACGCGAAAGAACATATCCTGGACGTTTCTAAGAAAATCATTGAAGAAAAAGGATTCAACGCCTTGACTATGCGTGACGTTGCCTCGCAAAGCGGATATGGTGTTGGAACCATCTACAATTATTTTCCTAACAAGCTCTCCATCTTGGCTTCTTTGCTTCTAGAAGAATGGCAAGAAGATGAGAAGGTGCTCAAACTTAAGATTGAGCAATCCCCTTTTTTTCGCGAGTCGATCAAGGCTATCTACGACGAAATCGAAATCTTTTTCAAAACCCATCGCGACTTGTTTTTCTCCATCAGCATCCCTTCTTCGATCAGAGGCAAATTGCAGAATGGTCACGAGATTTTCCTTCGCACAATCGAAGGATACGTTATCTCTTGCCAAACTCGTTTTGACTTCTCATCTGGTGAGAACAGTAGACGCGCGGCCTGCATTCTTTTAATTCAGGCTCCGAGCATCTACGGGACTCCCTTTGAAGACATCTACGATTCGTTAGAGAAATTGCTTACAGGAGGTAATCAAAAATGAGCAGTTTTAAAACTTTGGAACCAAAGGACAATTTTTACCAAACGTCCCTTTTCTTCCCTATGCCAGTCGTGATGATTGGCACCTTGGCCGATAACGGCGAGACCAGTCTTGGTCCCTATTCCTTGCTTGCCCCTTATTACATCGCCGGCAAGGGCTACTACGCGATGATTCTGGAGTGTCGTAACTCTTCAAATACCGCGCAAAACATCCTTAAAACCGGGAAGTGTTCCATCAACTTCTTCCCGGATGATAAGAGGCTCTTTAAGGAAGCGGTTCGCATGGGCTGGCCCGGAGACACCACCGAAGAAAAGATGAAGAACTGCATCTTTGAGTTGGAGGATGGCGAAATGGCAAAAGCGCATCCCGAGCAGAAATTCCCAAAGGTCGTGAAGCAATCCTTCCAAGTCATCGAATGCACTTGGATGAAGGAACTCGATAACGCTCAGGAAGACAAGCCCGGCGAGCTCAACGGCTATCCAGAGCCCTATCACGATTTCAACGGCATTACCTCCAAATTCGGCGCCCACTTCATTCTCAGAATCGACAAGATTCTCATGAAGGAAAAGTATTACAACACCATCGTTAACGGCGTCACCGCAGGCGGTTTCCCCCGCGTTCCCGTCGATTACGGCTATCGCGATTCGAAAAACTTCTGGTGCTCAAAGTTCAAGAAACCCCGTCCGGAGCTCCTTCCGATGAGAGAGACTTCTATCTCAAGTGTCCGTTACGCCGCCGACCGCATCCAAACCGATGTCAAATTCACGGATGATGCACTGGCTTGCCTAGTCAAAGTCCCACGCATTTTCCTCCCCACCGCTTTAAAAGGCTGCATCAAATGGGCCGAAGAGCATAACGTCAAAGTTTTAACCGCCAAAGAAATGGCGATCATCAACGACAAGCGCGCCAAAGAGAAAGGAAAGGACAAATAATCATGAAAGTCGTTTTAGCTGGAGCTTTCGGGAATCTAGGAAGGGATATCCTTCGCCAGCTCATCGCCGCAGGCAATGAAGTCGTTGCCCTTGATATGGTGGAAAAAGACATTCCTGGAATCAAAGGGCAATACGAATTCCGCTCCATCGACGTCACAAAGAAAGAGACCTTGGCCGGCACTTGCGATGGCGCTGACACGGTCATCACGACCGTCGGCTTAGTCAGAGCCTCGGCAACCCTAACGAACTATGACATCGATCTAAACGGCAACCTCAATCTTCTTGAGGAAGCCAAAAGAGCCGGTGTCAAGAAATTCGTCTACGTCTCCGTCATCAAATGCGACACCGATCCAAGCGTCCCGATGCTTGAAGCCAAGCATCAGTTCGAGGAGAAGCTAAAGGCAAGCGGCATCAATTACGTTATCGTCCGCCCCACGGGATATTTCTATGACATCGCGAAGGTCTTCATGCCGATGATTGAGAAAGGAAAAGTCACTCTTCTTGGTAGAAAAGACTATCCATGCAACGTCATCGACACAAAAGACCTCGCCGACTTTATCCTCGTCCACCTAAACGAGCAGAACAAAACCTACAATGTCGGTGGGCAAGAGACCTACACCTATAAAGAGATCGCGGATATGTTCTTCGCTGCCGCAGGCAAAAAAACCAAGATTTCCCGCGCGCCCATCTTCTTATTCGACATGATCATCAAGAAGGCCGAAAAGAAAAACAACGGCAAAGCATCTATCATCCGCTTCTCCAAATGGACCTTGACCCATGACCTCGTCGGAAGCGACAAATGGGGCAAGCTTTCCTTCAAGGATTACATTCATAACATCTACAAGAAGGAGTCCGAATAATGGATTCGGTTGCTTTGATTTGGGCTGTCACGGGAATCTTGGCGGGCATAGCCGCCATTCTTAGCGCAGTAGGCTTCTATAAGTTTGTCTATTTCCTCAACGTGGGCTATGGCTTTGCCGTCGCCGGCATTGCCATTGCCACCGTGGTGATGTCCCTAATGGGCTTCATTCCCTCTATCGGCGTTTGCGAATACATTCTTCTTGCCTTGCTTCTTCTATATGGAGCTAGGCTCTCGGGCTTTTTGCTCTATCGTGACATCAAAAGCGCCTCCTACAAAAAGGCGGTCAGCAACGCCAACGCTGCCGCAGATAAAAAAATGCCTATTTTCGTAAAAATAACCATTTGGCTTTGCGTTGTTGTTCTTTATGTCGCGGAGACCTCTCCGGTAGCTTACCGGGCGATTCAAGGAAGCGTCTACGCCTCAACGAACAATGTCCTTGACCTGGCATTCCCCATCGTTGGCGCGGCGACTATGGCCTTCGCTCTCGCCCTTGAAACCCTCGCGGATCACCAAAAATCGAAAGCGAAGAAGGTGAATCCTCGCCGCTTCGTGGACACGGGCCTCTATCGCTATGTCCGTTGTCCGAATTACCTAGGTGAGATCCTCTTTTGGACCGGCGTCTTCGTTTCGGGCATTAATGTCTACACCTATTGGTGGCAATGGCTCATCGCCATCGCGGGCTATCTCTGCCTTATCTACGTCATGCTTTCTGGAGCGAAGCGTTTGGACAAGAGGCAGACCAAGAATTACGGAGAAGACCCGGAATTCCAAGCCTACGTAAAGAAAACACCTATCCTTATGCGCCTTATTCCCGTCAAGAGTCTTAAGAATTGGAAGTGGGTCGTCTAATTATGAGCAATCAGGCTCTATCATGGTCTTTGCCTCAGGGTTTCTCAAAGCCCTTCATAAGTTCATCATCGGCGTCTCAGGATATAACTGCAACATCCTTGACCGCCAATTAACCTCCACGCAGTCAATTGGCTTTGTCTTGATGTTCGTGGCCATCATCGGGATGTTCACTTCTTATAACAAGAAGTATGCGAAGGTCTCGGTCCGTGCAATCTTCCCCTTTCTTATGATAACCGCCCTTGCGGAGGCGCCCGCTCTCAAGGAATTCACGAACCCCTCCTCTTCATCCTCTTAATGATTGGCATGGGATATTTGTCCGCCAAAACAAGTTGGGTTTACAACTGGATTGTCATCTAAATGAACATCCTTTATCAAGCCTTATTTTTGATTGCTTGCGTCCACCTTCAAAAGAAATGCTTCGGAGCAGAAGATTCTTCGCAAAAATCCATCTAAATTTCTCTTTAGAAACAATAGCGGCGCAAAAACCCGCTATTTTTTATTTTCTTCAAGTAGCGAAAACCCTTAACATGCCATCAGGAACAAGGCAAAATATCGGAGCGAGGTAACCTATGAATTTCTTGATTGGCTCTGACATCCATGGCTCTAAAAAATACGCGGAGCTCTTTTTCGCGAAGGACAAAGTCTACAACCCGGAAAGAATCATTGTCTTAGGCGATTTCTTCTATAACGGGGCGAGAAACGTTCCGCCCGAAGAATACAGCCCCCGTGAAGTCGTGGCGTTAGTGAATTCATACGCTTCTAAGCTCATCGCAATCCGAGGGAATTGCGACTCAGAGGTCGATCAAATGGTCGCTGACTTCCTTTTCAGCGACAACGCTTCGCTTTACGCTTTCGGAAAATCCATAAGTCTCACTCATGGCCATCACGCAAGTTTTGATAACTTGCCCAAAAATGCTGGCGAGGTTTTTTTCCAGGGGCACACCCACATTGGGGTATTAGAAAAGAAAAACGGAATCATCCTAGCGAACCCAGGCTCCGTCTCTCTTCCAAAAGATGAGCACCACTCCTATATGGTGATGAACGAAAACGGCATCACCCTATACGACTTAATAGACGACCGCATCCTTAAGCATCTAGATTTCTAAAACGTGGCTCTAGGCTATAAATTCACTTTTTCGAATTGTTTCGCGGCGCTTTTATAAGAGACGAAACTCAGCAAAACGAAAGCGGCAATGCCAAAGGCAAGAACACCCAGTTGAGTCAATAATCCTGCGCCCTCGCATTGATTGATGAAGTCGCTGGCGCCGGGAATGACAATAAAAGCAAAGGTTGCCACGCCTAAGAAGAACGTGACTGCCAAGGTAGCCACCAAAAAGCAGCAGGTGTTTTTGGCATCTGGTTTCTGATAGTTCCAAGGAAAGAAAATGATGTTAAACAAAGCGTAGGCGAAAAGGACGATTCCATAGAGGGCGGCATTAATTCCTAAATCGGAAAATCCCGCATCGGGATAGAAGCAACGACGAATAATCCCAAAGGGGATGGAAATTAAGATGCTTATGATTTCAAGTGACCCAATTAGGAGGACCTTTCCGAGCACGACATCGCTTTTTTTAGCGGGCAGAATTCCCGTGTATAACAAGTCATGATTGGATAAGGCTATTGGGAAAATAGTCGCAAAACCAGCGATGGGATAGACAAAAGGGACAAGACTCGGCCAGCTAGGAATGCCAACCAAAGCAGAGAGGCAAACAAACACCCACGTCTGGACGGGGACGCATAATTTGAACTCCTTATAAAGCAGATTTTTCATATCGATTCACCCCTTTCGATGGCAAGCATTATCTCTTCCATGGTCGCCGGGCGTTTTACCCCGGGGATATCCGAGGCGACCTCGCTTTTGCAAACTCCTTCGAAGCGAGAAGAGCGGATTCTCAAATGGTCAATGGCTTTTCGTTGCTCTTCATCCAGCGAGGAAGCTTCGCCTTCGACGTGAAAGTAGCCTTTTTCAAAACCAGATACTTCACCTGTGTAGAGGATTCTCCCTTCTTTGATGTAAGTGATGTCGTCCGCGCATTTCTCCAAATCGGAGATAACATGCGTAGAAAACAAGACAGCCGCATTCTCCTTATCCGCGATTTCGCGAAGGCAATCAAGGACCTCATCCCTGCTAACGGGATCTAGGCCGGACGTAGGCTCATCCAACAGCAAAAGCCTTGCCCCATGGCTCAAAGCAACGGCCAATCCATATTTGACTTTCATACCATTGCTGAGTTCTTTGATTTTCTTGTTCTCCGATATTTCAAAGAGCCGAAGCCATTTGTGATAGAGGCCGTCATCCCAGGAAGGGTAGAATCGTTTTGTTACTTCCGTTAGACATTTCACTTTTTGGCCAGGATAAAAATCAACCCCTCCAAACAGCAAACCTACTTGCGTTTTGAAGGGAACGTCCGCCTCGATAATCTTTTTCCCATCAAAGTAAACGTCCCCGGAGTCTTGCTTCACAAGCCCATAAATGAGTTTCAAGGTAGTGGTCTTCCCAGCTCCGTTCCGACCAATAAAACCCATAATTCTGCCGGGTTTAATCTCAAAAGAAACGTTGTTCAACTGAAATTCCGGATAGGTTTTGCAAAGATTTTCAACAACTAGGCTTCCGCTCATTTCTCGCTTTCCTCCAAAGACAAAGCCTCACTTACAAAATCGCTTTTAACTATTGCGATTCCTTTCTTCGCATCCGCTAGAAGCAAAAGGCTATCCCCGGGCTCAATCCCAAAAAGCTCGCGGATTGGAGCGGGGATAACAATCTGACCTTTCAAACCAACCTGAGCGGTTCCCATCAATTTCGTTTTTTGTTTTGTGCTCATACTTGTAATACTATTCCTACTTTTCTCTTTAGCAAGACCGGTTTTGAATTTCTTTCTATATCGGGAATTGCTATCATTACGCGTCCATATAAGGAAAAGAATCATGAAAAAGAGGCTCACGCTAACGCTTCCGCTGCTGATGTTGATGCTGGCGGGCTGTCAAAACCAGCAACTTCCCGAATCCTCATCTTACATAAGTTCGGAACAAGAAACAGAGACGAGCCAGGGCGAATCTACGGACGAGCGATCTTCAGAAGATGAATCCTCTGGAAAGGAATCCGAGGATGAGTCGAAAGAGTCTTCAAGCGAATCAAGCTGGGATTCTTCAGAAAGCGAGGACGTTAGCAATTTAACCACCGTCATTCTTGATGCCACAAACGGCCGCATCACAGACGGAGGCTATTCAAGCTCGTCCCAGCAAAACGCCTCTGCCAAAACAAGTAAGGGCGATTCTTTCTCTTTCACCTACACATACGCGATGGGCAAAGCTAATTACTTCGCTCAGCTAAAGAAAAAATCAGGATTGATTTCAAATACCGTCGCCCTTCAGGGATTGAAAACCCTGAAAGTCATTTACGAATGCGCGGGGGCGACCAAACCGAAATACTGTTTCTCGAAATCCAAAAGTTTCGCTTCCTACGTTGAATTGCAGTCTGGAGTAACTTACAAAGCAAACAGTGAATCTTTCTTCTCCGTCAAAGCGGGCAGTGGGGTCACCTACATCAAATCCATCGAGATCACCTTCGCAGGGAAAGAAGAAGTCCTTGAATGGGATACGAATTATTCTTCTGCCAATGTGACAAAGGATTATGTCGTCAACGAGAACACGAAGATAACAGATATCGACATTTGCACCCCCTCCACCGGGACTCAAAATGTTTTGGTGCTCCCCATCGAGTTCTCGGACAACAAATTCACTTCGGACGAAATCGAAGACATCAAAAC
>CAVKPZ010000091.1:0-7188 GCA_963658395.1 Lachnospiraceae bacterium
GTTAAAGGAAAAAAAGTTTGTCGGAAGCAAAGACGAATTGAACGATGCTATTGAATAATTTTGTGCCGAGAAACGTCATATTGTTATGAATTTCAATTCCTTGAACTTTCGCGAAAAGCTTCGCGTTCGGAATGTTCGCCGAAGATATTGGTTTTCCTTAAATTCCTAAAAACACGCAAAGAACGGCCGGCAATACACTTATTATGAGTGTCTATTATAATTTTGCCCGTGCTCTTCCTTTCATAACGAGCGGAGCGTTTGGCTAGGTGATGGATCGCAACGTTCAACGGACTTCTCTAAAAAGCCTCGCCAAAGGAGGAAAAGGGAGAAAGAGATGGAGAAACTATTGACCTTCTGCGTGCCTTCCTATAACTCAGAAGCCTATCTTTCCCATGCGCTTGATTCTCTTATCTGCAGGGGAAGCAAGCTTGAGGTTTTAATCATCGACGATGGATCAAAGGACAAGACATTAGAGATCGCAAAAGATTATGAAAGGCGTTACCCCGATATCTTCAAAGCCATCCATCAGGAAAACAAAGGACACGGGGGTGCGATCAACACTGCCCTTTCTTATGCGACCGGAGCTTATTTCATGGTTTTGGACTCCGATGACTGGGTGGATGAAAAAGGCCTCCACGCCCTGCTTGAATGCATTGAGAAGACCAAAGAGGCGGACCTCATCCTCCTCCCTTATATGTACCGCCATTCCTATGGTTCGGAAGAAGGTAGGCTCATCCGTTATAACCATTCGGTGAAACCAGGCATCCTCTGCACTTGGGAAAGCGTGAAGAGATTCGGATCTTCTCGCAATTTGACCCTCCATTCGGTGGTCTATAAGACCTCGATGCTCCATGAAGCCAAGATTGTTCTTCCGGAGCATTGCTTCTACGAAGACAATTACTTCATCTATGCCTCTCTTCCTCATGTGAAAAAGCTCCTCTACATTGACGTGCCGATGTACAAGTACCTTCTTGGCAGAGAAGGACAGTCCATGCAGACGGCCAATCTCGTGAAAAGAAGCGAGAACCTCGTTCACGCTGCGAGCCTCGCTTTCGGCTCGGTTGACCTTAGATCCTTGAAGAAAACCAACAAGCATCTTTATCGCTTGATGAAGCATCAGCTTGTCATGATGGTTTGCTCCTCTTTGCTTTATACCTCTCTTAAGGAAAAGAAAGCCTCCAAGCAAGAGAAAGCTGCTTTCATTGCTTTGATGAAGAGCGGCAATCTCAGGCAATATCACACGCTCCGCCGCCATCCTTATATCTATTTCCCCTCGTGCAACAATTTCTTCGGAAAGGTCTCCGCGAAAGTGATGCTTTGGACGGTTCGGAAGTACGGGATGATTGATTAATCATTTGATTAAAAACCTCGCAAAAGCCGCCTATTTATATTGGAGCCACGCAAATATGCGCCGAAAAGCAATTGGGTTCCAAACCAAATGTTTGGTTTTGAGGCCTTTTATTGCTAGCTAAGATTTGTTTTGGTCTTGTGCGCTGGGTCTAGGGCTTGAAAGACCAGGAAAGGCTTAGCGGATTTTCGCGACGTAATCCAAAGCCTCTTTGATGACCTTGTCCATGTCGTAGTACTTGTATTGGCCTAGCCTGCCGCCGAAATGGACGTTATCCAGCTTCTCGGATTCCGCTTTGTATTTCTGATACAGAGAGTCATTGGCCTCGTTGTTCACCGGGTAATAAGGCTCATCCCCCGGATGCCAGGCGATGGAGTATTCCCTTGAGATGACGGTCTTGGGGCTAGAGACGTCGAACTCGAAGTGTTTGTGCTCGATGATCCTGGTGTAGGGGGCCTCGCAATCAGTGTAGTTCACGACCGCATTCCCCTGGTAGTTTTGGCAGTCCAGGACCTCCGTCTCGAAGCGGACGGTCCGATACTCGAGCTTGTCGAATCTGTAGGAGAAGAACTCGTCGATCGGGCCTGTATAGATGATGTTTCTAGCGATTTGGTCGAGCTCGGCCTTATGGTCCAGGTAGTTCGTGCTCAGCCTAACTTCAATTCCGGAGAGCAGTTTCTCGAAGATCTTGGTGTATCCCCCGACGGGGATCCCCTGGTAGCGGTCGTTGAAGTAGTTGTTGTCATAGACGAACCTCACGGGGAGACGCTTGATGATGAAGGCGGGGAGCTCGGCGCAGGGCCTGCCCCATTGCTTCGCGGTGTAGCCCTTGATGAGCTTCTCGTAGATCGTCGTCCCGACGAGGCTGATGGCCTGCTCCTCTAGGTTCCTCGGGCTCTCTATGTGGCATTTGGACTTCTCTTCCTCGATCTTGGCCTTGGCCTGCTCGGGGGTGTATACCCCGGGCCAGAGTTTGGCGAAGGTGTTCATGTTGAATGGGAGGTTGTAGAGCTCGTCTTTGTACCTCGCGACGGGGGAGTTCACGTAGTTATTGAACTCGGCGAAACGGTTCACGTACCCCCAGACCTCTTTGCTTGAGGTGTGGAAGATGTGGGCCCCGTACTTGTGGACGTTGATGCCCTCGACGCTCTCTGTGTAAACGTTGCCCCCGATGTGCGGGCGTTTGTCAATCACAAGGACCGTGCGCCCTTTTTCCTTCAGTTCGTGGGCGCACACCGCCCCATATAAGCCAGCACCTACTATCAGATAATCGTACATGGATTGTTTCTCTCTTTTTTCGGTCAACATTATATTTCCTATAGGTTGATTGAACCACCGCGGATAAGCCATTTTGTTGCGCATTTATCTTTGAAATTAGGAACTTCATTTGAAAAGTTTCCGAAAGAATAATTCAATCTTCCGAAAGAAAAAGCTATCTTCCGAAAGAATATTTGAAAAAACGAAAGAATATGGGCCAATCCGGAAATCCGTTGATTTAGGCCGGTCATAGGCAAAAACAAAAGGACCCCTTGTGATTTGCTTGTGAAATCTAAAATCAAAGGAGATCCACATGAATTCTATTTCCACCGAGCCCCTTAGGCAAGGGACGCTTTTCGCGTCGCCCGGGGAATCCCAAATGAAAGTCGTCGCCGAATTGGCCGGGGGCATATCCGAGAAGGACGCCGAAGGCGGTCTCCTCTTGATAAAGTCTAACCTCTCGGCCTTCTCGCAATCGGCGCTGTTCGTCTCGGTTTGGGCGTCTTGGAAAAGCCCTCGGAGCCTCTTAAGCGAGGCCCGGAAGGACGAAAAAGAACGCTATATAGTCCTATTGGCTGGGAAAGTCGTTTTTAAATGTTAAAGCGGTAGAGCCATCCTTGTTTTGGGACTATACTACACGCCATGGAAACGCTAGCAGAACCAACAAAAAGCTATCACCCGATGCTCTCTTACCAAGTGGTGAAATATATCGGCGCGGCCCTTTTGGTTTTAAGCCAGCTCGTCACGCTCAATAAGGTCTATTCCGTTTATTTTGATAACGGGGGATTTTTAAACACCACCTTGACCAATATCCTCGGCACGGTCGGCTCGATGGGTTTGCCTCTCATCATGATGGGGACGGTCGCGGGAATCCTAAGGAATCGCAAACGCATCTTCTGGTATTTGGGCGCTTACGCCGTTGGGGCGGCTTCCTTTATCCTCATCGAGCAAATCGCCGTGACGGGGTACCTTTATTTTGTTTTGAAGATGAGCGACATCGCGATCAATCCAGACGTCATCGCCATCGTGGAAACCATCATCCTCGGCACTTTGCACCAATTTACGAGTCTCAACGTCTTCGTTGATCTCTTGCTTGTTGCTTCTTTCTGCTTCTTTTTCTTCTACACCCCGAAAAAGCACGTCAAGGTGTTACGCTCGTTTGTCGCGATCCCCTTGGCTTATTTGACTGCTGCTTATGTTTTGACCGTCCTTAACAAATTCGGCGCGGTGCAGCTAGACATCTATGTCCTCTATCTTTTGCCGAGCAAGAAGATCTCCGCTTACGTTATCGCGCTTTCGATGCTGCTTTACCTCAAGATCTTCAGCACCGACAAAGAGCATCCAAACGTCGACAGCAAATCCTTTTCGGTGTTCATGTCCTTCGTCATCGTCTTCCTTTGCATCTTTGACGCATTCCTAGGCTGCTTCCCCAACGCGTCGAATTTCTGCGTAGGGAACAGCTACATGCTTTTCACCTGCATCCCGGTGGTCCTTCTTTTCGACTACAAAGCCGAGATCAAGCATCGCTGGATCTCTTGGACCTTACCTGGGTTCTATCTTCTTGGCTATGGAACTTTGCTCTATTTCTACACGATCGTCGTCTTGGACATTCTGAAAAGAGTGAGCGAGCTGGCGGAAGCTCTTTCTGAGATCGGCGCATGAAACAAGGACGCCGATCCCTAGGGCTTATTTCCGTGAATCGGCGACGGTGAAAACCTTCGCTTTGGAGAAATCGATCGGCTTCTCGGAAACAATCGTTTTCTTTTCCCCCGGCAACAAATCGTTCAGGATTTTCATCGCTAATAATCTTTACGATCGCACGATTTCCTTCTCCGATTTTTCTGCCACCGAATCATAACGCTCTGTGCCTTTGCTTTTAAGAAGGGCTGCCTAAGCAAATTGCATGGGCGACCTTTTTTTGCGGAGTCTTGCCCAATATCATCGGAATCTTGCTCGCTCTTCCTTGTAAAACCCAAATGCTCCGCCAAGTGCTATCATTAGGCCTGCTTTTTAAGCTTTCTACTGGTAACGAGGGAAAACAATGATTATCAATTTCTTAGGCGATTCCATCACGGAAGGGGCTTGCGCCGGCTCTTTAGAAGGCATCTACTCTGCGGTTTGCTGCTCTTTGGTGGGGGCGAAAGAAAATAACTACGGTTTAAGCGGCACGCGTATCGCCAGGCAAAGAGTCAACATTAACGGCAACCCGGATGAGGATTTCCTTCTCCGCGCGAGGTGGATGGCCCCCTGCGATTTCCTCTTCGTCTTCGGGGGGACTAACGATTATGGGCACGGGGACGCTCCTTTCGGCCAAAAGGGCGATGCCACTCCCTGGACCTTCTATGGCGCTTTGAAATGCCTGATGAATTATCTACTGGACGTCAAAAACCTCAAAAAGGAGCAAATCTGCTTCATCCTTCCTACTCTCCGCTACGATGAAAGCAACCCCCACGGGGACGGGTCCATCTATTGGACGAACAAGCCTTCCCTTGAGGAGTACCGGCAAGCAATCGTCGAGGTCTGCGGCGACTATGGAATCGATACCTTGCGCATCTCCTCTCTCCCGATGCCAAACACGAATAAGCCAAGCAAATATTATGTTGATGGGCTTCACCCAAACGCGGAAGGCCATCGTCTCTTAGGCGAGGAATTAGCCTCGTATCTTAAAAAGAAGGGCTTCTAAGGAAAGAGCCCCCGTCCTTCTTGGATGGGGGCGCTTTTGAATAAGAGCGGTTTCTTTATTGCCCGTTTGGCTTGGCGCTTCCGCAATTAGGGCAGAATTTCCCGGTACATTGGGTTTTGCAGTTGGGGCAGATCCAGGATTCGGTCTCTGAGACCGTGCTCTGCCCCGGGATTTGCTTCGCCTCGTTTTCTTCGCCACTTTTTGGCGTTTCTTCGCTAGATGCGCTCTCAAAATGCGTATGGGAGGCCACCCATTTCTTCATCTTGATGTTGAGCCAGAAGCCATAGATCCCGAAGGTGATGAAGGTCAGGATGAGCCAAACGATGTATTTGCCGAAGAGCTGGATGCCGCTGCCATCAAATTCCAGGCGCTTCCCATCGATGATCGTGTGCTTGACTCCCCAGTTCTCTTTGAGGCACTTCGCCCAAGGATAAGCGATGCCAAGGGTGAAGATAGTCAAAAGGAAGCTGAGCAGGTTATAGCCGATGAGCTGGATGAGCCGCCCATCGAAGGTGGATTTGCTCTCCGCGGGGTTTTCGTTTCCTTCGATATGCGAATGGGACGCGGTCCACTTCTTCATCTTGATGGCGAACCAGAAGGAGAAGATCCCGAAGGTGATGATGGTAAGGAACACCCAAAGAATGAACTTCCCTAGGAGTTGGACGCCTTTGCCGTCAAAGGAAAGCCTCTTGCCATCGATGACTAGATGCTTTACCGACCATCTTTCCACGAAGCACTTGGCCCAGGGATAGCCGATTCCGAAGGTGACACCCGTGATAAGGGCGCCCAAGAGGCGATAGCCGATGAGCTGGATGAGCCGTCCGTCGAAGATCGATTTGCCTTTAGGGTTATTTTTGATCCTCTCACTGAGCTCAAGAATCTCTTGATTCAAGACTGCGACTTTAGCACTGTCGCCTTCTTTCGTGGCGGTTTTGCATTCCTTTTGCAAGGCTTCTAGCTTTTCTTCATCCGTCATGGCATGCGGTTTTTTGCCGATGGCTGGCAAGGTTTTAGAGAGAACGTACCCTTCTGAAAGCCTCTTGCTGAAGAAAATCAAAGGGAAGACGAGTGCGCATAAGAAAATGGAAACGATGATGCTTGGGACGTAATTGTAAGGGACTCCATAACCCGGCTCGAAATAACCTGGGTGAATCGCAAGGAAGGCATAATGGGGGAAGATGCTGAAGACTGCCTCGAAGACGATCAAGAGCCCCAGCGTGCCAATGGAGACGTAGTTTTTGATTTTTTCTTTCTCTTTGTATTTATTGAGGAGGACGATTGAGGCAACAAGCAAAGTTAGGGTGAATGCGAAGAAGATGATGGTTGGAAGAACATTGGCAAAGCCGTTTTGCGTGTTCGCCATTATGTTGACTATCATCCCGGCAAGCTGGGCGCCAATTGAGGAGAAGGTCAAGACTCTCAAGGACAAGGTCATCTTCTTTGTGTTGAAGACCCCGATAAGAATGAATACGAGGTTGATGACGAAATAGATAAAGGCAATGAATAAAGCCAGCGCTCCAACATCTCCAATTATGACAACATAGTCGCTATAGTCGCTGCCATTCCAGCACATCACAAACGCTGGGACGCATAGGATTTGGAGAATGAAAATCGGGAGGGAAACGACGAGGAAAGCGAAATAAGCGGGTTTTAGAGCGTTTTTCCGCTTTTGGTATTCCAAAATCTCTCCCGCTAAGTCACTTGCTGGAGCAGCGACTGCGGAAGTATCTACGGCAACGGCCTCCGCTTTTGATAACATGGCCATTGCTTTTTGCTCGGCCTTCTCTTTCGCTTTCGCTTCTTCTTGCACTTTCTTCTGCTCTTCTAGAGCTAGGCGATCCGCTTCTTTCTTCTCTTCGAGGGCTTTTCTTTCTTCTTCTTTCTGGACGCGCTCTACCTC
>CAVKPZ010000092.1:0-7152 GCA_963658395.1 Lachnospiraceae bacterium
TCGTTTCTCCTTGACAAGAAGGAAGAAGCCAACAAGGATATGGGTTATATGAAGATCCTCTGTTTCCATAATCCCAAGGAGGAAAACGGCTACCTGAGCAACTGGTACCCCTCCTTCTTCAAGCTAGACGGCAAGGAGTTCTCCTCCAGCGAACAATACATGATGTACCGGAAGGCAATCCGCTTTCAAGACGAGGAGATCGCCGAAAAGATCCTAACTACCCATGACCCAAGGCAAGTCAAAGCCCTTGGGAGAGAGGTTCATGGTTATGTTGATTCCGTCTGGGCCAGCGAGCGCGAAGAAGCGGTCTACGAAGGCCTGCTTGCCAAGTTCTCCCAGAACCCCGAATTGAAGAAGCGCCTATTAGATACAGGGGACGCCTTGCTCGCGGAATGCGCGGTTAAGGACACGATCTGGGGAATCGGGCTATCCATGAATGATCCGGATAGGCTAAATCAGAGCAAATGGAGAGGGGAAAACTTACTAGGCGAAATCCTCATGAAAGTCAGGAAATGCCTCGCGCAGCAAGAAGCCAAATGATGATGAAATTCAAGGAATTTGAAATCGTCCGCACATTGGTCAAGAAAGAGAACGTCGAAGCTCGAAGCCAAGGAACCATCGTCGACGTCCTCGAAAACCCAGAAGGCTACATCGTGGAGTTTTGTAACGACACCGATTATGAGCCTTGGGCGACCCAGACCTATCGTCCAGACGAAATTGAGATTGCCAAATAAGCGGAGAAAGGCGAAGCGAAAAAGGAGTGCCTAAAAACACTTCCCCAAACGTTTTGAGGCGTCATGGAGTCAGGGAATAAATAAAACGCGAGATGCAGGATAGAACTCCAATTGCGTAAAATCCGCAATTGAATTGCATTTTTAACGCAACAAAAATTTAGCGACTTTCTTATATCGTGAAAAACGGCATGACGATGGTCCCGTCGTTCAAAATTGAAGGCTTCTCGGCCGTGCAAACAATCGCATTCTTCCCCACTTCGTATTTCGTGGAAGAAAGAAGAGCGAAGGCTTTTGTCGCGGAAACGTTGAAATTTTGCCCCGATTTTATCTCCACGCAGGAAAGCTTCCCATCGCGGAGGAAAACCATATCAACCTCGTTTTGATTGCAATCGCGGTAATAGTAAATTTTCTGGTTGAGGCCGGCGTTCAGGAAGCTCTTCCTTATCTCGTTGAAGACAAAGGTCTCGAAGAACCTGCCTTTAAGGAAGCTTTTCCCCAGCGTCTTCGCGCTGTCAACCCCGCAAAGATAGGCAGCTAATCCCGTGTCGAAAAAGTACATCTTCTTCCTTTGCACCACCCTTTTCGTGATGGAGTCCTCGTGATAAGGCTCCACCAAATAGATGACGCCGGTCTTCGCGAGAACTGACACCCAGGCTTTGATCGTATTGCTCGACACCCCGATCTGCTTCGCGTAATTGTCGTAGACGAGCTCCTGCCCGGTATTTGAGGCGAGGATCTTGATAAAGTCAAGGAATTTGAACTCATCCCTTACGTCGATCATCTCCTTGAGGTCCTTTTCGAAATAAGTCGTGATATAAGAGGAATAGAAAAGCGGGAGGTTCATTCCCTCGTCGTCATGAACGGCCGGAAAAAAGCCTTTGACGATATACTCGAAAATCCCTTCCGGGCTTATTTTGTAGCGCGAAGAGCGAGCTGAGGAATCTAAGTAATCAACGTGGAACGGGGCGTTTTCGAACCCGAGGATTTCGTTCAAAGACAAATCGCTCATGTCAATTATGCCAACCCTGCCCGCTAAAGATTCTTGGGATTCGCTCAGCAATTTCTCTCTTTGCGATCCCGTTAATATGAACATGCCATTGCTGGCTTTGTTCCCTTTTTTCAAGCGCGAAGCATTTACGAGCCTTTCAATTTCCGGGAAAAGAGAAGGGGCTTTTTGCGCCTCATCGATGATAAGTGGAGCGGGATGGGCTTCAAGGAAAGCCCGAGGGTCGTTCAGCGCGGCATTGAGCTCAAGCTTGTCATCGAAGGAGATATAAGAGTAGCCCTTATCGAGAAAAGCGTTGGAAACAAGCGTGGACTTCCCGATTTGCCTTGGGCCGGTAAGCAGAATCACCGGAAAATGTTTGGTGGCGTCAGTGACAAACTGTTCGATGTGTCTTTTAAACATAATACCTCCTTCGGATTTTCCGCAATTGAATTGCGTTTTTTCAGCAGTATTTAAGCGAAGAATTTAAAGAAAGGCAAGACCGAACTAAGGCCTCAGCCATTCTTAGGAGCGGCAAGGCGTGTGTCATTCCGTCAATGCGCATCGCTTTTTAGATAACGTTTTTCAAGGCAAAGGAAGAGGGCTGTACGAGAATTCAGCGAAGAGGTACCCGATTGGAGACTCTCTAATTCTATCGGCGAAAACGCCCTTACAAGGCTGAGATAGTCGGCAAAATTATAGAAAAGGATCACTTCTTCGCGAAAAACACATCATCGGATTCTCAAAACGAACTCGGAATTTTCATCGTCGTGAGGTCCACCGGCGAAAGCTGCAGGGGACGAATGGTCTCCTTTTTTCCGATGGGCAGGGCAAGCAAGGCTCTTTGAAGCCGCGATTCTCCTCATGATCCTTTTTGGTTATCCCGCCCTTCGTGGCCAATCTCTCTTGTCGGCCCATCTCAATGAAATCCACAAACATACATCGTTTAAAAAAGGTAAAATAGCATTAGGGAGGGAAAAGCATGAGCGAGAACCCATTCAACATAACTTTCGGGAGAGAGCCGAATTCTCTTATTTCCAGAAGCGGTGAGCTTGAGGAAATATATTCATCCTTTTCCTCAGGCTCCCCCGCTTCCCAGGTTTACATCCTGACAGGCATCAGGGGATCTGGCAAAACAGTCGCGATGACGACGGTCGTGGACTTCTACAAAAAGGACTATGCATGGATATGCGTCGAACTCAATCCAGAAAGCGATATGTTGGAGCAGCTCGCCTCAAAGTTGATCGACGAAGGGAACCTGCGAAGGATGTTCATAAAACCCGAGTTCAATTTCTCCTTCCAAGGAATCGGCTTTTCTTTGAAGGGGGACGTGCCCATTGTCAGCGTTTCGTCTTTGTTAAAAAGGGAGTTCGAGTACCTTAAAAAGAAAGGCATCAAAGTTCTCATCAGCGTCGATGAGGCGGTTTCAAACAATCACATGAAGGTTTTCGCGCATGAATTTCAGACTTTCCTCCGCGAGAAATTCGACGTGTTCCTGTTGATGACTGGCTTATATCAGAACATCTCATCGCTAGAGAAGAGCAAAAGCCTGACTTTCCTTTACAGAGCGCCGAAAATATACCTTTCCTCCTTGAATATGGTCTCCATCTTCCATTCGTACAAAAAGATTTTCTCTTTGGGCGACAAGGAGGCGATGGAACTAGCCAAGTTCACGAAAGGATACGCCTTCGCCTATCAGCTCCTCGGGAACGTCCTTTATGAATCGAAGGAGCGAAAATTGACCGAAGAAGCGATCGGAGAATTCGATGAGCTCATCTACGACCGCGCTTACTCGATAATCTATAGTGAGCTAAGCAAAGCCGAAAAGGAAATAATCAAAGCCGCGGTCGTCGACCCTTCGAATGGCCACGTTATGGAAGAGGCCCATATAAGCAATTCCCAATTGTCCATATACAAAAAGCGCCTGTGCTTGAAAGGCATCCTTGCTTCCAGCAAAGAAAGCGTCGTCTTCGCTTTGCCTAGGTTCAAAGAGGTCGCGACGCTCATCATTTCGTTTGAAGGCTGATAAAGCAAGCCTTTCGCAAAATAGGCCTCCTCGGCAAACGCGGGCAGGCGAGATAAAAGAG
Source organism: Lachnospiraceae bacterium (assembly GCA_963658395.1). Lineage (GTDB taxonomy): Bacteria > Bacillota_I > Bacilli_A > RFN20 > CAG-826 > Alloenteromonas. The sequence continues at coordinate 3,807 of CAVKPZ010000092.1, forward strand.
CAAACGCTCAGATGGCTCTCCATTTCGGAAGAACACTACGCTGGATGGAACTTCAATTGCGGAAAATCTGCAATTGAATTGCGTTTGTTTCGCAATATAAGGAGGCCGTCGGTTGCAAAGAGGAGCTTGCTCCCGACGCCGCGCTCCTCGATGCCTCTCGGGCGACCGCCCCATTTGGCTGAGGGTTCGCTAGGCATTATCCAGAATCCGAGCGCCTCTTTCTGGCCCTGGCCCCTTATGAGGAGGACCACCATCGCGCACCCCTATTGGGAGCCAGGGCGAGCCTTTTGGATACGCTGGAGCTGGTCTCCACTTTGATGAACGGCGATGTCGGAGCAGGTCATCCCCTGCGCGTAGAGGCGACACACCTCCGCGTCGAAATCGTCGATGCTTCGCCAACAGGAAATACTATTTCTGCGATACGGGGCTAAGAAACGCCCGTTTGGATTTTTCCTCCCCCGACTTCGGGCAAACGATAGAGACGCTCGTCTGCAACGAGCTTCTGATCGCGGGATATAACGTGAAAGTGGGAAGCTTCCGCCAAAATGGGAAAGACAAGGAAGGCAAAAGCGTCGTCAAGACTTACGAGATCGACTTTGCAGCGTCCGAAGGGGACGAAAAGTTCTACCTGCAGCTCACCGACAACCTCGACGCGGAATCGACGCGCGAGCGCGAGTCGAGGCTCTTCGATCTCATCAATACCCCAGACAAAAAATACCTCATCACCAATCGTCCCATTTCCCCGATGAGGCTACAAAACGGGGTCATTCTCACTGGAGTCGTCGATTCCATCATGGGCCTCTCGAATCAATGGTTCTTTCGCGGATGGGCGCCTCTTCCTGCTCTATCTTTGTACTTAAACGATCAAAGAATCCCCAAAGCCATGTCGTTCTAGCAGCTCATTGACCTTAAGGATGTCGTAGATCTTGTTCTCGATCGCGTACCTAATAATCAAAGAGTACTTGCTAGATGAGGCCAGCGTGAACCCCGCTTTCTTAAGGAGGTACTTGCATTCGTGGTTATTGACCTCTAAAGCAAAGGCGAGCTTCAGGGACACATTTAACGAGGGATTGGACTTGCCGGAGACGATCGAGGAGTATAGCTGCCTGGAGATATTGGCCTTGTTATATAAACTAGAGGCGTTCCTATACCCGTATTTGTCCATAAGCTCATAAAGGTATGCGGCGAAGGAAGACCCCTTCTCCTCGTTCCCTTTATGCCTTTCGATGTATTCCTCTAGGGTTTCCATAAGATAGTCCTATTATCGCATCTTTATAAGGGATAGGAGCAAAGAAAGACGAGCGGGGACGCCGCCAGGAGAAATGTGAGCCAGGCCTTATAAAATGCCAAAAAAGAAGCCGCTGAGGATGTTTTTGTTGATCTCGACTACCTTAGGGGTTATCTTAGACATGTTACTTATAGGTCACACTAGCCATGAAAGCCTCCTTTTACTCCAATCAGACTGAATTGAGCTTTCGCAACAAGCTCAAAGACTCTTTGTCTCGCTGCGTTTCTTTTTCTTGGTCGGTTTCCTTCATCAAGAAAGCGGGCCTCGTCTTGTTTTTAGACGAGCTCGAAGCGGCTTTGCAAAGAGGGGCGAAAGGCAAAATCGTGACTTCCACTTATCAGAACTTCACCGACGTCCCTTCCTTGCTCTCCTTTTTGGAGCTTCAGGAAAAATACCCTAGCTTTGAATGCCGTTTGGAGAACAAATCCTTCGGAGACGATGGCTTCCACACGAAAGGCTATCTTTTCGAATATGAAGACGGCTCTTGCGAATGCCTGATTGGTTCCTCGAATATCACCTACTTTGCCTTGCTCAAGAACAAAGAATGGGATCTGGGCGTTTCCTATTCCGAGAAAAAGGGAATCAAAGAGGAAATCGAGGAGGAATTCGATTTCTTCTGGAACTCGATATCCCCCCTCACCAGAGACCTCATCAAAGCCTACGCGACTCAGCTCGAGTACGCGATAAGTGGCTGGGACATGGATTACATCGTCTCCGCAAAAGACGGGGAGCTAAACCCTAATTACATGCAAAGGCAAGCCTTGAAGGAGCTGCAAAGATACCGCAATCTTGGGCAAGACAAAGCCATGGTCATCGCCGCGACCGGCTCAGGGAAAACCTACTTGGCAGCATTCGACGCGCGCAATTTCGGCGCCAAGAAGCTTCTTTTTCTCGTTCATAAAGACGCGATTCTCACCCAGGCGATGAAGACTTTCGGCGCCATTTTCAAAGCTACAAGGACTTACGGGCTTTATACCGGCAGCTCGCAGGAGTTGGATGCGGACTTCATTTTCGCTTCCAGCCAAATGCTTTCCAGGCATCTTGCTCTTTTCGACCCCAGCGAATTCGACTATATCGTGATCGATGAGGTTCATCACGCGGCCGCTTCAACCTACAAAGCGATCATTGATTATTTCAAGCCGCGTTTCTTGCTGGGTCTGACCGCCACCCCGGACCGTATGGACGGACAAGACGTTTATGACATGTTCGGGAACAACGTCCCCTTCGATTTGAGGCTGCGCGAAGCGTTGGAAAACCACCTTATCGTCCCCTTCCATTACTACGGCATCAAAGACAACATGATTTCTTACGCGGAAAACAATACCCAGGAAGGAATGCGGCTCATCATTCAGAAAATCTCTTCCACGTTGCATTGCTCCTTCGTTCGCGAGCAAATAGAAGCCCATCGCCCCGAAGGCAAGCTTAGATGCGTTGGCTTTTGCAAAAGCGTCGAACACGCGAGGCTTATGGCTCAAAACATGCGAAGCGAAGGCTACGCAACCGATTATCTAACAGGAACCTCTTCATTAGGAGAAAGAATCAAGACGTTTGAGCGCCTGGAGGATGAAAACGACCCCTTGGAGATCGTCTTTGCCGTCGATATTCTGAACGAAGGCATCGATGTCCCTTCCATCAATATGGTGCTTTTCTTAAGGCCCACGGATTCCAGCACGATCTTCATCCAGCAACTAGGGCGCGGCTTAAGAAAATATCAGAACAAGAAGCATCTCATTGTCTTGGACTTCATCGCCAATTCCTACAAACGTTCCTCACAAATCGCCACGGCATTCGGCGCCCTCACAAAAGGAGGCTCGAACAATAAAGCCACCATCGCCGCCATGATGAAGACCGATTTCAAGTCCATCGATATTCCTGATCTCAAAATCCATTTCGACGAGGAATCCCAAGAGGAGATCCTCACTTCGATTGAGAACACCAATTTCAATTCTCTCTCCTTCCTAAAGCAAGATTACGCGAATTTCAAAAGCTATCTGAAACTAGGGCCCAGCGAATATGCGCATCACAAAGATTTTCTTGATCAAGAAAGCGGGGTCGATC
>CAVKPZ010000093.1:0-3628 GCA_963658395.1 Lachnospiraceae bacterium
CCCCGAAATCAAAAAGTCCCGACGCCGTCGAGTCTGGTAAAACATTTCACGATACGACCAGGAGGCGTCGCAGCTTCTGTTCAGCCTCCTCTCCAATCGGGCGGAGGGGAGGTCGACGCTCATGACGACGAACCTCACCTTCGACAAATGGCCCTCGCTATTCGGCGACACGATGATGGCGACCGCGATGGTCGACAGGATAGCCACCAAGGCCAACGTCATCGAGATCGTCGGCGAATCCTACAGGGTCAGACAGACGACGGAGTGGCTAAAGAACAGCGCTTGAAAAGGCTCTACGGGCGGCTCTTTCGCGAAAGAGCCGCGCTAGAAAGGCTCCGAAAAAGCCCATGCCGGGATGGAATGAGAATCATCCTGATTGGTGAAAATTATCTCATCCCGGCTAGGGCTATCTAGAAAAGAAAATTGAAAGGAAATTAACCTAAGGAAGGTGGGTCAGTTCTCAACTGCCGAGGGTGGGTCAAATTTCAGTTGCCAAATGCACCAGCTCCACATAAGCGAGAAAACCGGAAGGGGCGTGCCCGTCGTCACCTCGAAATACTCCGAGAAAGCCTATGCGTTCGAAGGCGATGGAATCTTGGTCACCATCCCCTTCAACTGCATCCATGAGGTGGGTGATAAAGTGGGTGATAAAGTTGGTGATAACAAGCTCAATGCCTCTCAGGTCAAGGTCCTCGCGGAAATCAGAAACAACCCCAATATCACAAAGCCGGAGCTGGCGATTGCCTGCGATTTGGGGAAAACATCGATCGACAACATAGTCTCCATCCTGAAAAAGAACGGATACATCGAAAGAATCGAATCGAACAAAAAAGGCTACTGGAAAGTGAACGGCTGAGCCCTGATGGCGATGAGCCCCGCCCTCGTGATGCTTCCTTTCGGAAGCCGATGGAAACGAAAGACGTCCGCTGGCAATCCGCCTTCGCCACGCACGCGAAGAAGTGGGTGATAAAAGTTCGTATAGAAACCACACTCTCCCGGCGCGTCGATTGTACGAACTCTATGTTTTGCTTTTGATATTACAGTTATTAAATTGGAAAAGTTTCCCTTAGTCTGATTTATTTTCAGTGACATCATACGTCATGATAGTGACATGATAATGAGATGAGCAAAGAGCTGCAAATCAAGCGCTGGAAGCGGTGATAAGCTAACTTTTCCTCTCCCGTTAGTCTACCCAGACAAGATCTTTCTCTACTTCCCAAAAGCTCTTCCCATCCCAAAATTTGGCTTTGAGCATCTTTTCTCGGAGCGCGTCTTCATTAGGGGCGACCATCTCCATGGTTTCCCAGTCCATGAGCTCCCCTTTTTCGTCGTGCTCGTTCTTGTATGTTCTGTTTTCTATGTTTTTGGCGCGCCACTTGGTGATGGTTATGTGCATACTGTGCTGCTCGTCGAAGAAGCCGTCGAAAAAGTAGATATGGTTGTTGTAATAGATGGTGGAGTCGCCATTCCACCACCCGGTGTCCAAGAATTGTTTGACGTCACCATTGATCATATCCTACATCCTCCAATAGTTCCCTGTATTTTGTTTTCATTCCTTGGCTGATTGGCTCCGCCGGTTGCCTATCAAGCCCCGGCTTATAAGTGTGCATGTGCCAAACTTTCTCTTCCCTATTACCCTTGTTGAGCCTCGCTTCGGGGTGATGCGCCAGTTCAACAATTGGTTCGTGGTTTTCGCCATATATCCTCATCGCCCGAAATTCGCCTTCGCTTTTTATTACATAGACGGAATTCTTCGAGTGCGAGTAATCCGGCATATTGTGTTTTGTCCCGGTTCCTTTTATGACTTTCTCTCCGTGCGCGAGCACTTCAAGGGTCTCGTATTCATCGTCTGGATAATGCCCGTTTTTGGCTTCCGATCCTCTTGACGCCATATCACATCACCTCCTTCGATAAGGTTTCATCCCAGTTAAGCAGATGCATTTGGTTTCGCTTCATCAGTTGAGCTTTCCCTCCGAACGTTTCTTCGTATGGTATCATGCAAATATCATCTGGGATGCCTTCGACGCGCTGGCCGATGCAAATTTGGCGAGAATGCGGAAATCTTCTTCTCAGTTCATATAACCCTTTAAGAAAAAGAGGCCTGCATTTGTCGTTGTTTACGCTCAAACTCGAGATGAAGAAAGTGGACCCGTCGCGGAGGCCGGCAAAGCAAATGTCGTAAGTGCTTTCGTCAATCCAGCCAACGATTGGGTAAACCTTGATTGCGTAGCTTTGGAGAAAGCGCTCGAACCATCTTGATTTTCCGACGGCTTGTATGATTGACCACTCGCTCATCTGTGGATGCATGCTGAAATCTAAAGAGGTGGCCCCGTAATATCCGGATATTCTTTCGATGAATTTCATTGGGCTCCTGTATATCTTTTCTAAATGGTCGTCGAAGAGAAAGGAGTGAACGATTTTTCGTTGCTTGTCTTTGTCTACTGCCGAAACGTTGTTTGGATTCACGAGGAAAAGCCCGTTCCGCATCATCGAGATCGGAAGCTCCTCCTTCTCTATAAAGGGGATGCCGAGGATGTCTTTCTCCCAACTTTCGGCTTCGGGTCTCACGACCCTAATGTAGGTTTCGTTATCGTAGATTGGCATATATCAAAGCCCTCCTGAAATTGCGACCTTTGATATATAATCTCTATGGGTCCTGAGATTTATATGTCTTAAGGTCTTCGTCAAGGCGCTGGCAGGCGGCTTGACGCTTTTATTACTTGTGTATTTTCCTGTATCTTGTGTTGGCGGCTGCCTTTGAGACATGATATTTCCTCCTTATTTCTTCTGGCGACAATTCCAAACATTGTTCATACGGCATGAGAAACTCTGAGGCAAACGTGTCCGCTTGCCATTCGGGATTCTCGTACACTTTGTAGCTTCCGGTTTCACTTGTGCGCGCAAAATTAAGCGCATTGAGGGCGCGGTGCAGTATGAAATGCCCGATTTCATGGGCAATCGTGTAATGGGCCCTGCAATATCTTTTGTGCGCAGCATCGTTGAAGACGGATTCCTTAATATATATGGTTCCGACAAGCACGTCTGTTTTGGCTTCTTCTTTTTTCTCGAAGAGTGGATCGTTGTCCGGAAGGACCATGTAATTGAAAGTTTGTTTAGCCAGTTTGTTCGTCAGAATATCGAGCGATTTTACAACGTCGAGGGGTTTATCGTTTGGCGCACCGAGAAGGATTCGCGTTAAGTTCGCGATGTTCCTGATGTAAGAGATGCTCATCCCTTTCGCGCAATTATTGCCCATCTCCATCTTCCTTCCCCTTTAATAAGGTCATGATTTGATCGCATTCCTCCGAAGTCAAATTGCTCAGTTTTCTGGACAGCATAAAGGCTAGCTGTCTTTGCTCAGTCATCGCCTCACAAAGGGGTATGGAAACTTTGCTCGCTGAATTCGCGGCGGCTTTGTTCAAAGCATCGATTTGGTCTTGGGACAGATCGTACAGTTTGCTTAATTTCCCGACGAAATCGTGAGGGACGTCCCTTACGCCGTTTTCTATTGCGGATAAATAAGAAACGGAAACGCCCAATTTTTTAGACATCTTCGCCAGATTCTCTCTTTTGTCGATCCTTAATTTTCTGAGTTCTCTTCCTAATTCGGTCAGCATAATTACTTCTC
>CAVKPZ010000093.1:3638-7095 GCA_963658395.1 Lachnospiraceae bacterium
AATATACCACGTTAAAAATGAAAATCCACAAAAATGTGGAAAAGAAACCGTCTTTTGTGAAATTAAGAAACGTCGACGGTGCAAATGAAAACGATGGACGTTGATTCGTTTTAACTTTCGTGATGCGTTTTCTTGGATTGAATTAGTTTTATCTGAAGCTTTAGGGATGTATTAAATTGAAGCAAGGAAGGCCTCGGTGATTATTAGTTTGCGGTTTCGATTCTTTACCTTATGTCATGCTTTTGGACATAAGGTGGACATAAGGTATACTTCTCCTAGGACATAAGGTTAATTCCGCTGGCATCGACATTTTTTAAAAAAAGAAATTCCGAACCTTTTATTAGGAAGGAGAAAAGAAAGCAAGACGTCAGGCTAATGAAGGACAAAGCTTTTGGGCTTTTGGGGAGCGCGCCAACCAGTCCTGGGCATTGTGAGCGACGGAATGTCTGTGGATGCCTTAATGTTGCGCCCAACCTCGCCAGTTCGCTGAAAACACTTTTCCGATCCGTCAGCCTTTAGCCCATTTCTCAAGCCCTTTTCTTCCATAAAGGCTACCCTTTGTTTCTAGACGCTCTGCAACCTGGACATACCCCTGCTTCATCATGGCGGCGAGCGAGGCGGGCCTCACTCTCCCCGTCGCCCCGCCGAAAGCGGGGATCAGGATGGACTTCGCCTTGATTCTCACTGCTTCCATCAAAGTGGTTCTCATGCATTGGTAGACTAGCAGAGGGTCCTTGATGGGAGAGGGCAGCCTCATCGTCGGGGTGTGGATCAGCTTATGCGACGCTCCTGGGATATCGATAGAGAAAGACGTGCCGATGGGCTGCTCGCCAAAGAAGCTCTCGTCGATGCGCTTTTGGACCGCCTTTTCAACCTCTGGACCGAAACAATCGACGATTGCCTTGTCATAGCCCCCACTCATGAGCCCGAAGGAATTGCCAGGGCTAACGATGCAGTCTACCTCGGGATGCGTCTTCACGAAATGGGTAAAGTCATCCTCGCTGATTTCCGCGCATCCTTCGGTGTTAAATTCCTTCTTTAGGGCGGAGACGATTTCGTGATTGAGGTCGATGATATAAACTTTGAAAGGCAGCTTGGCCATCTCTTTTATGACGAGGTTCCCCTGGTGGTAGGTGGGCTCCCTAGCGATAAGGCCTTCCTCGATGAGAAAAGAAAAGACCGCATCAGCCGTCTCCTTGTCGAGCGTGAAAGCCTCCTGAAGCTTCCACGCGGCGATGTACTTCTCCGTTTTGATCCATTCCCTCACGACCTCAAGAAGGCCGCTTTTTTCCGCGTATTCCATGCGCTTGTCCATTCTTCTCTCCTCAATGCTTTGCTTGGTCTATTTTTAACCTCGATATTCTCACAGCTCTCGTTCTCAAGCCCGATATACGCATCTTCTTCCCTCTTTCCCTAGGCTTTACGGAAAGCGGTGTTGGTGCTGTGCAGGTAATGGGTGGTAGCTAAACCGTGCCCCATCTTTGGTTTTCTCTCCCCATGGGCGATTCCATTATGTAGGGAATGAGAAAAACAAAGACAACTCTTGACACGCTTTAACTGCGTTAAGTTTTTTCGCTTGGCGTTGGCTGGCGGGCTTGCCCCCTTTCCTTTTGCCCAATCAGTCTATCCACCGAGAGAAGAGCGTGTGGGCAATCCGCTTACCCAAAGGAAGCGTCTTCGAAAATAAAGCCTTATGCATAGGCCTAAGGAGATGTTCATAAGGCGTAAAACGCTTGAAAAGAGGTTATTTGATTTCCTTATTTTTGGCGAAAACAGCGTTTTTGAATGCGTTTTCGCCAAAAATAGGCTTAAGAGAAGAGGCCGTCGACGGCCACGATGGACTGAATTTCGTTCGAATAGTCCTTACTTTTCGCCCCATCCAAGACGATCAGCGGACTTGTGAAGCCGTCTCCATCGAGAGAAGGCTTCTAAATTCCGGCAAGCGGCAAGACGTAGACGCCCTCGCCGAGCGAGTAAAGCGATTCGGAGTTGCAGATGATTGCTTTCTCCCCTAGCTGGTATTTCGTTTTCTCGAGCTGCTTGAACGCTTTGACGGAAGCGAGATTGAACATCATCCCGCTTTTGCATTCGATTCGATGGAGCTTTCCATCGCGAAGGATGACCAAATCAATCTCGTTCTGATTGTTGTCCCTGTAATAGAAGAAGGATGGCTCGATGCCGTTGTTGACGTAGCTTTTCTTCAGCTCATTGATAATGTAGGTTTCGACGAATCTTCCGGAATAGACGCTGGCTTGCAGCATCTTCCCCGACGCGATTCCTGCTAGATAACAGGCTAAACCCGTGTCAGAGAAGTAGATTTTCGGCCTTTTTACGATTCTCTTGGCGATGGAGAGCTCGTTATAAGGCTCCAAAAGGTAGATGATGTCGCCGGCGAGTAGCACGGAGACCCATGACGTGATCGTCTTTTTGTCGACGCCTACGATTTTGGCGAGATTGTCGTAAACAAGCTCCTCCCCGCTAAGCGAAGCCAGGAGGCTCAAGAAGTGCCTGAAGGGTACTTTATTCCTGATGTTGATGATCTCGGAAACATCGCGCTCCACATAAGATTCGACGTAGTCGGAATAGAATTTACGCACTTCCAAGTTTGGGTTGCTGAAAAGCTCAGGGTAATGCCCTTTCACGATGTCATCGAATAAATCCAAGGGCTTTAGGGGAGCTGTCTGCGCCCTGTTTTGAATGCTGGCATAGTCGAAATCGAAAGGAGGCTCCTCTCTGCCGAGAATCTCACTCCTGGATAGCGGCAGCATATGGACGATTGAGATTCTCCCGGCCATCGATTCGGTCACCCCTCTCATCAGCTTGTACATCTGCGAGCCGGTAAGGATGTACATGCCGTAGTTCTTCTCGGTTCGGAGCTTTTCCCGATTTACGACTTCTTCTAAGGCCGCGAAAAGCTCAGGGGCATACTGGACTTCGTCTATGATGAGCGGCCAAGGATGGAGAGAAAGGAACATCAGCGGATCGTTTTTCGCAAGCTCCCTTTCCTTATAGGAATCCAAGGACACGTAATTGAAGCCGCGATTCTTTTGGAAAAGCACGGCCAATGAGGTTTTTCCTACCTGCCTTGCACCCGTGATCAAAGTGACGGGTCGGCAGTTCACCTCTCTTTCCACCTCTTCATAAATTGTCCTCTTTATCATATTGCTGCCTCCGCGGTCATCGCGTCACTATTCTATTTTAGTAGAATAGGGAATTCAATTCTCTAAAATACTAAATCTAGCATCCAATGAACGTGGCTAGCGGCCTCTTGTTGACTGCCGTCTTAATGTTTTCTGATGAAGGATGCCTTGTACGACGAAACGCCGTTCCGGCGAGCCCCTAAGAGATTGGCTCGCTAACAAAAGAAAGTACGTGGCGGATGCCCACTTTGTAATTATTGAGTAAGACTTTCCCAATAGATAGGACTATATAGCTCCGGCAATTTCTGAAGATGCCG
>CAVKPZ010000094.1:0-1544 GCA_963658395.1 Lachnospiraceae bacterium
TCGAAAATCGGGGCGCTCAGAATCGTCTGATAGTACGTTTTATGAAAAGTTTAGGCTAGAAGCCCCCATTGGATTACCTTCCTTGGAAGCAAAGCGCCTTTGCTAGGCCAAGGCTTGCCTGGCGCGACGCGCCGATGCTTGGAGGTTTGATGCTGACGATTTGCAACCTTGAAGCAAGAAAGACACCCGTCAGTCTTTCAGCGTGTTGATGGGGACCACGTGAACCCCATCTTCTCTTGTGTAAGCGTCCCCGCAGGCGGTGAGAATCATGCAGAAGGAAGGCTCTTTCTGCCCGTTTTCTTTGATTCTATTCTTGAGAAGTTTGAGTCTTGAAGCACCGTAATCAATGGACTCCGGGGCTCCTTCTTTGATTTCAATGAGCGCGTAATCCCCTTTTTTTAAGCGAAGGACAGCATCGCATTCAAGGCCGTTAACGTCTCTGAAATGGCGAATCTCCCCACCTAGAGCTTGGCCGTAAATCGAAAGTTCCTTTACGGCGAAATCTTCAAAGAAGAAGCCAAACGTCTTTGGGTCGTTCAATAGATCCTCCGGCGACATCCCGAGGGCTCCGGCGGCAAGGGAAGTGTCCACGAAATGCCTTGTTGGCGTAGAGATGATGGCGGTTTTGCTGCGAAAGTTTGGATTCCACGCTTCGATGTCCTTGAGAATGAAGAGGTCTTTCAGGGCATCGAGATAATCATCGAAGGTATCCATGTCCATGTTTCTCCCCTCGTGGGAAACGATGTCAGAGAGGATCGTCGATTTTCTCGCTTCCGTAGAGACGTTCCTAGCGTAACTGCGCAGAATAAGGCGAAAGATCTCCGGCTTTTTATTCCGGAATTTCTTGTTTTTGGAATTCTCGAAATTAAAAAGGGTCGAGTAATAATTCTCGGTGATCTTCAAGGCTATTTCCCTGTCCGTGCCAAGAGAAAGGGGCCAGCCACCGCGGCAAATATAGAAGGCGGTGTCTTTCAGGCGATAATCCTCGTTGAGTCCGAAGATTTTTTTCTTGCCGTCAAAAAGGTCTTTAAGTGAAATAAGCCCGCTCGACTCTTTGGATTCGTAGAGGCTCATCGGGCGCATGTTCAAAGTGATGATCCTGCCTGCGCCGGAATGGTAAATCTCATCCATGTCAACGGGTGTCGAGCTGCCCGTAAAAAGGAACTGACCGAATTTATCTTCACGACTATCAATTTCCGATCTCGCCACGTTCCAAAGGTCCGGAACACTTTGCCATTCATCGATTAGGCGAGGACTAGCACCCATCAAAATTGATTCCGGATCAGCGCTTGCAAGTTGGATTTTTTTCTTCGTATCGAGGGAATATCTGCTTTTAGCATACTTCTTGCAGGTTTCGGTTTTTCCGCAGAACTTTGGCCCTGCCACTACCACAACTCCAGATGTTGTAAGTCCTAATTCAATATCTTTTTCGATGTATCTGTTTAAATATTTCATAGCCTAATTTTGCTACAACTAAATAATTACGGCAACATCTATTTTAATTTAGATTTTCCACCAATTTCCCGTACGTATTTTCCCCCAAT
>CAVKPZ010000094.1:1554-7055 GCA_963658395.1 Lachnospiraceae bacterium
GCGCATCACCGTCTCGCTTGTTTTTTATAGTCTCAAAACAAAAAAGCCGAACGCGGACAAAGCAGAAATAGCACCGCGTTCTTATCCAAGGTTTCATTTCGTGGATGCTTCGGATGCGTTATCCGCCTTAAGGAGATCGATGAACTTTGATGGCATAACGTCCTTCGATCGATACGTTGCCTCAAGACCATCGAAATACATGTACTTGGAATTATGGCCTATAAAGAAGGTAAGCCCTCCGCTGGCCTTAAGAGCATCCGTTTCAACACGAAGGAGATAGGCATCCTCCTTTAGCTCAGATGGCGGCCAAGCAGATAAATAAGTCGCGTTGATGTCAAGATCCACTTTGATATAGGGGCAATCCAAATAGGCGTAGGCTTCTTCAGGTATAGACCAAGTCAAGCTTTGGAAAACGCTTCCGCTGGCCTGAGCGGAAACGATTTCAGACACGTCAAAACCCGCCGCCTCTTTCAAAGAGCAGGCATCGGAACTAGAGCAAGAAGCCAACGCAAGGCTTCCCATAAAGGCAAGCGCTAAAACTTCGATTCTTTTCATGGGCAATGATGGCGCCCTGGGAGGGACTCGAACCCGCAACCGACGGCTTCGAAGGCCGTTGCTCTATCCAGTTGAGCTACCAGGACGCGAGGACATTCTACAACAATCCCCTCCGGTTTTTCCAAAGGCATCGAGGCAGTCACAAGCAAAGAAGGGTCATTTCTCTTCTTTCGGAACGACTTTCACACTCGGATTCCCCTTGTTCCAAGGAAAGCCGAAGTCCCTTCGCTTGATCTTGCACCTAGGCTCCCCCTCTTTCCAAAAGACCAGCCCTTCGATGTCGTTTTCTTCCAAGAACTTATGCAAGCCGTCATAGCTTCGCTCGGGATTTACTACCCTTATGCCATGCCTTTCCAAAGTGTCTTTCACCAAATGATAGGGATTGCTTTGGAAATGAGGCCCGATGGCTTCGTAAGTCCCATCCTCCAGACTTTCCCCGCCTGCATTTTTATAAGCCTCGCAAAACCATTGGTCGGCCCTACTAGCAGGATCGACCTTAACCCAGTGCGGCCAATGCCCGGTTATCGGATCAGACTCGCAACAAGGGATGGCCCCTTCTGGGGCTTTCTTGCCTTGCTTGGCGTCGTATCGCTTATAGAACACCCCGCCGAGGATCGCGGTGCAGCTGCCGTCGATCTTGACGGTTGCCTCCCCTTCTCCTTCCAAAACCCATTCTAGCCCCGGCGTAACGGCTCGGGTCAAGATGAATTCATGCTTATCTAGGAATTCTCTAACAAACAATGTCGGTATCTTTTTCATTCTCGCATCCTCTTATGTCAACTATTTTACGTTTAAACCTATTTTTTGCAAAGAGACAAGAAAACCCCTTCCGGCTAAGAAGGGGTTCTCCTGGTTTTTGGAGATTTATTGAACGGTGGCTAAACCGGTCAAATCATTCACTAAGGAGCGTGAGCCTTGCACCAGAGTCAAATAGGACAGCTCCTCGATCCTTTCCTTGCTTAAGGCAAGGGAGGAATAGGCAGAGGCAATTCCCTCCAGCTCTTCTTTGAGCGAAGCGATGGCCTCGTTTGCCTTGTCCAAGATTTTCACTTCCCTGGGTCCGTCCCGCTTGACGTAGCCCTTCTCTTCGAGCTCATCGACGAGAACGGATACCCGCGACTTCGAGATCCTCATCTCCAAGCCGAGGGCTTTGTAGCGGAAGGAATCCTCTTCCCTGCACCGATCGATGCAAAGAAGCGTGCGGAGGAGGGACTCAGTCGCCATTTTTGGCGGCCTTTCTCTGCATCCTCATCTCTTTCCGCTTGGCCTTGTGGTATTCCTCCACTAGGCGCGGGCCTTTCGCGTCATAACAAGAGTTTATCGGTTCGTGATGGACCTTCTTGTAGACGTAGAGAACGAGCATGGAAAGAAGGTAGAGGGAAGTGAGCGCGATGACGACGATTTCAATCCAGCTCATGGGGCTTAGGCCTTGACGGCCTCCTCCTTTTTGGCTTTGCTCTTATCGAAGAAGTAGATGCCCACGAAGAGAGCGGCGAGGACAGGGAGAGTGATCGCAAGCGTCCAGGCCCAGCGCACGGTCACGTAGGTGAGGCAGCCGACGATATAGGAGGCGACGAGCCAGAAGACGACGGTACCGACGTAGTTCTTGCCTTTGCCTAGCTCTGACTTGGCCGTGGCCACGGAAGCGAAGCAAGGGATGGTCGTCATGTTGAAGGCGGCGAAGGCACTTAAGGCGGCGGCCGTCTCTAGGCTACTCTTGCCGGCAAAGGCGACCGCGACGACATCCTCGAAGGAGCCCCCGCTGATGACGCCGGCCATCGTCTCCATGGAGGAGGTGACGGCTTCTTTGGCGACGATGCCTTGGATCGAGGCCGCGGAGAACATCCAGCTGTATTGGATCTGGGAGCCGAAGCCCATCGGGGTGAAGATCGGGGCGATGAACATGCCGATGTTGGCGAGGATCGAGTTCTCGACGGTGAGATCGTCGTATTTGTCGATGAACTTCCAATCCCAGGTGAAGTTGGTGAAGAGCCAGACGACGATCGTGGAGACCAGGATGATTGTGAAGGCCTTCTTGATGAAGTGCTTGCCCTTGTCCCAGACGTGGATCATGAGGGATTTGAACTGGGGCGCGTGGTAAGCGGGGAGTTCCATGATGAAGGGAGGAACCTTTTCCCTTTGGGTCGTGTGGTTCATGATGATGACCGAGACGAAGGCGACGACCACGCCGAGGAGATAGATAAGGAAGGTGAATGCGCCTTTATCGAAGCTCACGGCCGAAGCAACGCAAGCGGCGATGAGGACGAGGAACTCGGCTTTCGCCCCGCAGGTGAAGAAGGGGATGACGCGAATGGTCTTGACCCTTTCCTTATCGGTGGAGAGCGTGCGGGTATTGACCATGGCGGGCACGCCGCAGCCAAAGCCCATGATCATCGGCAGCATCGCGCGCCCGGAGATCCCGAAGCGGCGGAAGATGCGGTCGAGCACGAAGGCGATACGAGCCATGTAGCCCGAATCCTCGAGAAGGGAGAAGAAGGCGAAGAGGAGAAGAATCTGGGGGACGAAGCCTAGAACGGCCGCGACGCCGCCGTAAACGCCGTCATAGATGAATCCGATGACCCATTCAGGGGCGTTCCAGACAACAAGGATCTGCTTGATGCCAAGCCCGATGCATCCGAGGATGCCGGTCTCGTTGTCGCCAGCCAGGCAATGGAGGAACTCGCCGATGGAGTTGATGCCCCCATCCGACCAGAAGAGTCCGGCGAAGGGCTGGAAGTCCTCGCCGTCCACCGTAAGAGTGATGAAGCCGGGATAGCCGTCGCCGAAGCTCACGCCCATCGCGCTTAGATAGAAGAGGTCGCCCGCGAAGGTGATGTGGAAGATGATGAAGAGGATGGCGATCATGATGGGGATCGCGGCCCAGCGGTTGGTGAGAACCTTGTCGATCTTGTCGGAGAGGGAGAGCTTTTCTTTCTCTTGCCTCGCCGCGCCTTGGATCAGCTTATGGCAAATCGGGGTGAGATATTGGTAACGCTCATCGGCGATCTCGGCTTCGTAGTCCTTCTCGCCACTTGTGCAGAGGGCTTCGACTTTCTTATATTCCTCGGGATGCTCTTTCGCTTCGATCTCGTCCTTTTCAAGGGCTTTCGTCGCGTGGAACAAAGCGGAAGTAATGCCAGCCTCTTGATAAATCGAGGTTGCTTTTGCGGAGATTTCGTCACCTTTGAGGCAGGAAACACCCTTTCTTTCGTTTCCGGCAACTTTCGTGGCGGCCTTCATGAGGTCCTCTAGACCCTTCTCGCGAAGAGCAGAAATGCCGACCACAGGGACGCCCAGAGCTTTCTCTAAGCCTTCAAGGTCAATGACTTGTCCCGCGTCCTTGACCGCGTCCATCATGTTGACGGCGACGATCACGGGGACGTCCATCTCCATGATCTGGGTGGTCATGTAGAGGTTGCGTTCAAGGTTCGTGCCGTCGAGGACGTTGATGACGACGTCGGGCTTCTCGTTCAGGATGTAGTTCCTGGAGATGACTTCCTCAGGGGTATAAGGAGAGAGGCTGTAGATGCCAGGGAGGTCGACGACCTCAATCCCCTCCTCCTTCTTTTTCTTGCCTTTGAAGTAGAAGGTACCGCTTCTTTTCTCAACGGTGACGCCCGGCCAGTTCCCGACATAGGCGGTAGAGCCGGTGAGGGAGTTGAAGAGGGTGGTTTTGCCGCAGTTAGGGTTACCGGCTAATGCAACGCGGATCATTGGGCTCCTCCTTCTTCGATTTCGACTTCGACGAAACTCGCTTCGCTTTGGCGCAAAGTGAGCTCATAGCCACGCAAAGTCACCTCTAACGGGTCGCCAAGCGGGGCTTTCTTGCGAAGGTAGATCTCGGCGCCTGGAGTGATCCCCATGTCGAAGATGCGTCTGCGGATCTTGCCTTCCCCGGTAATCTTCTTAACTAAGCAAGAAGAGCCGATGGGCAGTTCATTGAGAGTCATACGCTCTATCCTTTCTCTAGGCTACGGCCACCATAATCGACATCGAGACCTTGTGATCGAGTCCTAAGCGGGACCCTTTCACGGAGACGATGGCGGCGCCATTGGCGTCATCGACGAGGCGAATCGTCCCGCCTTCCACGATTCCTAAAGACGCGAGGTGTTTGTTCACCTTGGCCTCTCCGTGGACGGACATGATCCGTAAATCCTGATCTTTTGGCGCAAATAGCAATGGCATGGCAATAGTCCTTGGTTGTTAACCGGACTTAAGTTTATATATATTAACAATGGTGTCAATAGCAAAGTTAATACTTTTTAACAAATACTTAGTGGAAACTCCTTCCTTTTTCGATGCCGTTTTAGAGTGCGAAAAAAAGGCTTCTTTTCTTAAAAAAGGGAGCGCAGAGTTTCGGCAGGAACTGGTCTCGAAACGCGAATCCCTGCAAAAAGGTACCAATTATGAAGGGACAACCCCTGCAAAAAGGTACCAATTATGGAGCTGATTTTGAAGTTTTAGAGAATGTATGTGAAAAGAAAAGTTAGACACAGTCTACTTTTTTGCAAGTTGACCTATTTGCGTCTGCTCATATCAAGAAACGTTTGAGATTTAAACCCCTTTTGCTAGTATTTCCCCATGGAAAAGAACCTGCAGTTAGCTTACGAAAATCAGAATAGGGATCTTGCCCTTAAGATAGGACGGATCCTTGGCGAGAACGGATTCGAAGTCGAGCTCGTCCAAAAGGACATCGATCCCAAGAAGGTCACCCTTATCCTTATTAATATATATAGCAAGGAAGAGACTCTCTTTTCCTCTATCCCTTGGTTGAAAGACCAATTCGGCTATTCCTCCTTAAAAGGATTCAGGCTTTTCCCGATTCTTGTCTACTCCCCTTCCAAAGAAGACCCGGAAGCCTTATTTGAGGGAGAGCTTGGGGAACTATATGAGAACGTGTTCTCCGGCGAGTTCAAGCCCTTTGGATGGAACGAGGAAAGCGATGC
>CAVKPZ010000095.1:0-7044 GCA_963658395.1 Lachnospiraceae bacterium
CGATGTCTTCGAAGGCACCATCCTTGAGACCGCGAGCCTCGCGGACAAGAAGCTAATCCAGAAGATTGAAAAGGATTTGGAGACGCAAAAAACGGAATAAGTTTATTTTTCCTCTGCTCCATTGGCCTCGCTTTTGCGGGGCTTTTTGTTTTTTCGATAGGGTCTTTCTTCGCTCAGATGCCAAAGCGCCACAAAATAGAAAATGCCGAAAACGGCGAATATCGAAGCAAAGAGAACATAAGGCCAGGAGATGTCGAATTCGTAGAAATGATAGAAAAGAATGTGGTTGATGACGTTGTAGGAGAAATGGAACGTGACCGGGATGATCGCCGAATCGAAATAGATTGCCAGATACCCGCAGACGAGGGTCAGCAGGAAGATAAAAATGATCTGAAGCAAGCTGACCAAGGTAGGATCGTTGAAATGGCCGGGATAAGTCTGGTAAAGGAAGATGTAGCAATGGGCGGCGCAGAAGAGGAAGGCACTAGCAAAAATTGCAAGACTTCTCGCGTGCTTTATATGCACCACGTCCAAGAAGAAGCAGATAAAAAGGTCGACGAACAAAAGATCTTCGAAAATCGCCGCCACGCCATCGGAAGCTAGTTCAAGAGTCAGAAGCCCGAAATCCTGCGCCTCCTGTGCTTTCGGGAAACCGAAAATCGGGGCGGACAAGAAGTTGATGAAGCAGAAAAGCACCAAAGGGATCAGGAAAATGTATTTCAGCTGAACATGGGGCCGATCGATTTCAATATGCCAAAGGTGTTTAAAGAAGATAAGTGCGCCCATCGCTGGAGCAAAGAAGATGATACGAGCGATTTGAAAGCCCTTCTCGCTGAACCAAATTTGGAATGGGAGATAGGAAAACAGAACGTAATAAGCGACTAGGCCAATCAGAAGAAAGAGCTTCCTTTTTACCGATTTTTCCATATGGCCCGCATTTTAGTCCTCCCTTTTGCGTCCTTAAAGAGGGAGTTAAAAAGAGGTACCAAGAGATGCCTCTATGTTTATTTTGGGCTTAGATAAGGGTGCGGACGAAGCAATAGGTCTTCATCTCGTCCGGATTTTTATTGCCGTCCTTCCGGTACTTGTCCTCAAAGCTATAAGGCCCAACCCCGAAGTCTTCCTCGCCGTTATGATGAGGGCCCATGCAGTTGCGCGGGCTGACCACAAGGTTCAAGGCGAGATCGTTGCCTCCTTCGTGGAGGAAACTAGAGAGATCGAAACGATAATCGAACATCGAGGAATCGACTTTCTTGCCGTTCACTTTGAGATCGACCATCTGGAATCGTTTATCGATGGCAAGCTCAGAGTCTTTAGAATTCGCTTCAAGGATGCCAAGCAAAGGAAGTTCGCCATGGAAGAAAGGGAATCCATCTTCAATAAGCCTGCAAATCTCCGTTTTTTGCTTGCCGATGTAGAAGTTTTTGCCGAATGTGACCGTAGGGTCTTTCCCTTCGCTGAAGTCGCCATAGACCCCGAAGTCGCCTTTTAAATAGATGGGTTCGATGTTGGAATCGTAGACGAGGCAGTTGCGGAGGCTCTCGGTAACGTTCTCGCCGAAGAGCGCGTAATAGACCTCTTCCTTTTGGAAATAATCCATTTTCAAAATCACTTCGTTTCGGCCGATTTTCAAAGAAGAGCGAGCGTCATAAACGGAGAGGGTCTTTTCATATTCAGAAGATTTTGGATCGCTTAGCTCCTTGCCGTTTAAAGTGAGAGAAAGCAAATGGGGATTTTCGACTTCAAGCTCGCATTTGCTGGGCAAATCCCTGACCTCGAAGTTATATTTCACATAGAGGGTGCCTTTGTAACGGCTCCGCAAAAGATCGGCGAAGGCGTCCAGGTGATAGAACTCTTCCGTATAGGTTTTCCCATCAAAAGAATAAGAGACTCGGTCGAGGGTCAGGAAGTTGTCAACTTTCCTAGCCAGCTTGTAAGAAGAAGGCAAATGGATCTCGTGCAGTTTTTTCTCGGGGGCGCAATCCTCCTTGGAAAAATAAAGGATCCTCGAACCGCCTTTTTCAAGTTTGAAGGAAAGTGGGACTTTCTTCGTGGCTTTGGTCTCAACATTATAGGAATCGAAACTATGCATTCCTTCTTTTGCGAAGGAAACATCCATTTCTTCCCCGACGTTAACAAGATAAATATATTCTTTCCCGCCTTTATCTTTCCTCAAAGAAACGCGGTAGCCCTCACTCTCGTTGCAAGTAAACCCATCGATGCCGGCAAGAGAAGGAAGGGTGATGCTCTCTTTCCAGGAATAGGTGTGTTTCTGTCCCTCTAAATAATCCGGGAGCCCATAAGGCAAACAAATTTTCCCGCCATTCTTCACGAATTCGGAGATAAGCTTCTCCGTAGAGGCATCCATGGTGAAGAGTTTAGGAAGAACGAGAATATCGTAAGAACGTTCGCCACAAACTAAGGACGAGGATTTGACGTTGCCATGCTTCGCCAACAAAGTCTCATCCACGAAATGCCAAGAGACATGCATCGCGGTTAGCTTGGCGATAAGCTCCTGGAACGGCTTCTCAATCGCCTCGGTGCCAAGATAGGGCCATTCGCCGTTGCGCTTATAATCGAAATAAACGCTGCGAATTGGCTGAAGGACCGCGATTTTCGGAGTTTCGCTGCTGTTTGCAAGGAATTCCCCAAGATAGGAAACGTAATCGTTGAAAGCCTTGAAACCTTTCTTGACCCAGCCATTCAAAGGGACGTAATGGGCGGGGTAGTCTCTCTTTCTTTGCCCATATTCGGAATAAGGAAGCAAGTGCTGGCAAAGAAGATTCACACCGCCCCAATAAAGAGCTTCCGCGTTCCTCTTCAGCTCAATCGGGGTCACGTCCCAGCCCGAGCAAGCAAAATCCTCAGTGATGACCTGCTTCTTGCCAAGCTGTTGCGCAACCGACCCGACTTGCTTCGGGGAAAGGACATCCGGGCAATATCTGCCAAGCCAATCAACGCCGGGGATTTGCTCATATTCGTACATCGGCATGATGCCCGCGCAGCAATTCATTTGGTAAGGCAGGGTCGTCTCCTCGACGTAATGCCCAGTGAATATGTAATTGTTTTTTTCGCACCAGTTGTAAATCTGCTCCGAGAAGGAATGGAGCATCATGTCTTGCATCGCCTTCCAATAGCGGTAACGGAACTCGCGGTAGCCTTCTTTCTCGACGAAGACGAGGCCAAGTTGATCCATGATGTCCACGCCATAATGGGATGCGAAATAGGCGGGAAGCATCTCCGTGTAAGGGTGTCCCCAGCGGAAATACTGAGGCTCGTCGGTGAAAAATCCCCGCAACCCCCCTTTATCTCTCTTCTTATATTCCTCATGGGTGATTTTTATGAATTTCTGGATCACCTCAGGATTGCAGATGTCGACGGTCGAAGGAGAAATTCTCTTATAGAGATTGAGGACGTTGTCCCCTTCTTTCACTCGGACAAGCTTCTCGCCCGAGATGTCGTAGCAAGCAAAGGCTTTCGGATCGGAAGGACCAATTGAATATTCAAGATAACGGTCGCGGTTATCTTCCTCTTCAAGAAGCTTTCCTCCCGCGAATCCGCTGGGCCAGCCATTCTCATCATAGGCATAGGCGTTCATTCCTAGTTTCACCGCCTCGTTCACCGAGGCTTCGACGCATTTGAACCACTTCTCGCCTAAATAAGGGGTCATCAATCCGCCGCGAGCGTGCATGAAGAAGCCCCCGATGCCGTTATCGTGCATCCAGTCGATCTGTTTCACGCACTCTTCCGGCTCAAGCTCATCGTTCCAACTCCAGAAAGGAATCGGCCTGTATTTGGAATCAATCTCGTCCATACTTTTCCTCTTAGGCCCGTTAGGCCTCTTTCTCTTAGATTATATATGCGCGCACGCGTGGAATGGGCGCAAGAGAAGCGCAACGAAACAAAAGCACAACTAATGAATGCTAAAAGGCGGAAAGGGTTAAGCCTTCAAAGGAAGAGGGATCATAAGATTGGATGGTAACGACCGCTTCATCCCCCGCTTCAAGATTGAGATAGTTATCGCTATAGACGTATCCACAGTTCTCAGGGAACTGGATGAAAAGAGACTTCACGAAGGTCTTTGCTTTGATGAAGAGCTTCGCGCGATGATCGTCTTCGATGTCCAAGCGATATTCGAATTTGTTCTCGAATTCGGCGCCCCTCCAATTGAAAGGGGAGTAAAGCGTCTTCTTGTATTTCCCATCCTTGGAATAGGCATAGAGATAGACGTCAAGACCAAAACAGGAGGTAGGCAAGGTAACGTCGTAAAGTTTTGAAGGAGAGAACTTAACTGCCTCTTCTTTCTCGAAAAGAGCGACCCCGTTAATGCGTTTTGCCCCATAAACGATGGTTACATCGTCTTCTTCGCCCGTGGAATTGTCGACAAATAGATGGGTCTTTCCTTCCTTGTCCTGGTAGAAACTAGCCAGACGAGGGGCATAAGAACGAGCCAAGGCGTAATAGGCCTCCTTGGGCTCAAGGTAGTAATCAAGGACCGCCCAGGTTCCGCTTGGCCAGATGTCATTGAGCATCCAGTTGAGGAACGCCCCGCAGATATCGCGGTGAGCGCGGGAATATTCGGCTTCGGTAGACAAGGTTTCCGCATGCGCGAGCATCGCCTTCTTGATGAAGTCCTTGACTCCGCTAGGCTTGCCATAGAGCTCCGTCGCATAGAAGAGCTCCCTATGAGGGAAATCCAGGCAAACCGCCGCATAAGGGTTTTCCATGAAGCGGTCGTTCCACATCTCATCCATCGGCCACATATGCTCATCGCCGAAGATCTTATGAAGGGTCTCATAACTGGAGGGGCCTAAGGCTGCGCATTCGCTGATGAAAGGGACGATTTTCTCCGCAACCTGCGCGCGATAGTCCTTCATCCCTCTTTCTAAAGCCGGCTCAAGGCAGTTATGATGAGAATCGCCGCTATGCCAATCATTCCCGACATCGTTATAGGAATGGGGCGATTGCCTGCGGTAAGGACGGGTGTCGTCAAGGTTATAAACCACCCCATAGAGAATGCAGTTCACCAAGAAATCGCCATGGCTGATTAGATTGCCATAGCACCCAGTCTTTTCGTTGCCGCCGCACCAATAGACGAGGCTAGGGTGGTTGCGGAGACGCTTGACTTGATAAGTGACCTCCTCAACAACATCGGAAACGAACTCCGGATGGTCGTCTGGGATATCCGCGCAGGCGAAGCAGATGTCCTGCCACACCAAAATGCCTTCTTTGTCGCAGAGTTCGAAGAAGATATCCTTCTCATAGGCGCCCCCTCCCCAAACGCGGAGGATATTGAGGTTCATTTTCTTCGCGAGATCGATGCATTTTACGTACTTCTCGTCTTTCATCGTGCCCGAGAAGCACTCCGGGGGCACCCAGTTCGAGCCTTTGAGGAAGATCTTTCTCCCGTTGATGAGCATGTCCATCCCAAGCAGCCCATCTCCCTTGCTCTCTTCAAGGATCTCAATCTTGCGGAAAGCGAAATAGCCTTTCTTCTCGTCAAGTTTTTTGCCTCCCCGATAAAGGGAGACGCAATAGGGATAAAGAGGCTGCTCGCCATAGCCAACGGGCCACCACTTCTCAAAGGATTCGAGCCTTGTTCCATAAAAGTTCTTCTTGCCATTAAGAGCGACTTCTGCTTTGAAATAATCCTCTTTGAAGGGGGTTTTGGAGATTTCGAAAACCAAGCGGTCATCGTCTTTGCTTGCGCCCTTCTTGATGACGGCGCCGCCCGGGGCTAAGAGGTCGTTGTTCGAGTAGTTTGTCTCGACGAAAAAGTTCACGTGGCCCTGGTCATCAGCCTTGATATGAACATCATTGATTTGATAAAGCTCCGCGCTTTCAAGAGTCACATCGTCGATGATTCCATAAGCGCAGATTTTCGGCGCCCAGTCCCACCCGAAATGGCATTGCGGTTTCCTTAAGAAAATGCGAGGAAGATTGAAGGTTGCGCTATAGCCTCTCGTGTCGATTTTGTCTGCGGCGTTCAGCGTACTGTGCATGAAAACCCGCAAAACGTTGTCCTTTTCTTTCAAAGAGGCTTTCACATCAAAACGGTATTCGAGGAAAGCGTTCTTGGTAGAGCCAAGCAAAATGTCGTTGAGATAAATGTCCGCAAAGAGGTCGATGCCTTTAAAAACGAGAGTTTGGCTGCTTTTGGAGAAGGCCTCTTCGCTCACGTCGAAGATGGTCTCGTAAACGAAATCCTCCCTGCCGATCCAGGCGGCGGCTTTGTAATTCTCCCTGATATAGGGGTCTTCGATCATGCCGGCTTTGTAAGCGTCGATCATGACGTCTCCCGGCACCTCCGCAGGAATCTTTTGGCCTTTTAAAGTCAAGTTCCAATTCTTCAGAGTTTGGACAATTCTCATAATGGTTCTTTCTGGGACTAGCGTTTTCCAAATGCTACTCGAGTGGCGTTTTTTGGGTTTGCCTTTTTCTATTGAAAAAGTCTTATTTTCTTTCTAGGGTGCGTTGGGGGGGCGTCAAGCGGTCTGAAGCGTCATAGAACTTATCGCTGCCCGCGGCTAAATCGCCCGACTCTTGATTTGCTAATGAGTCACGAATGCAACGATCAATGCTTCGCTATAGTCAGAAGGCTTTTTGCATGCGAAAGCTACATGAGCAATTCTAACGAAGAAGACGCGAGGGGCATATCTCTTGGGCCGAATCTCCCAAGCCAGTCAGAGAAATAACGTCCGTAATTGCCGGAACGGACTTGAACTGACGCCCGATTTCATCGCAATGATAATTTTTCATCCTTTGCCGATACCAGAAATGAAAATGATTGGTTGGACGGTGTGCTAAAAATCATGGCGCGGCAAGGCGATGTCAGTCTTCGGCGAATTGGCAGACAACGCCCCAACGCTTGGAGTGGAGGGCGAATTGGCACTAGATTATATAGGCAGGGGCGAAGGCTCCATCGCGGGCCTTACACATAATTCGTAAGCGATCACTAAAACGCTCGAAAAATTATCAAAACTTAAATAAATCTTCTAAGACAATCGAATTTGCAAATGAATAAAAATATTCGTTCTTATAAAG
>CAVKPZ010000096.1:0-6961 GCA_963658395.1 Lachnospiraceae bacterium
TGTCACCTCCTCTCAGATCAGCGCCTCTGGCATGAAATTCACGCTTGGGGATGGCGACGCCATCATCAATGAGCCCCTCCGCGTCTCTACCACTGACCTCAACGTCTCTTTCTGCTATTTCCCTGATCTTGCAGATTACCAAGACGTGGATATCGCTTTCTCCGCGATTGGGGGCAAGCAAGTCGTCGTCTCCTTCAAAGAGCTCGGCGAGAAACCTCTCATTTATCTGAACGGCAAACGCATCTACAAATCTGTCACCGTCGCTCAGTCCACCTATGCCGATGAGGATTCCACTTACCTCTATGGCAAGAAGTACTTCAAATACAGCTTCATCCTTTCAGGGGACAAAGCCAAAATCACGAACGCGAGCAGCCAACTTGTCACCGCGATCGACACCTTTGAGGATGGCTCTTCCTTCACCGGATTCAAATCCGCGTCCACCCAAATCCAGTTCAAAGTGAACGGAGCAAAAGAAGACAATGTCTTCCTCGTGAACCAGATCAGCAATCAACAGTTAACCACTCAGGTGCTGAATTATGGTGATACGCGCGCCCCTTACATCGGCTTTGAGACCCCTCTTTCCAACGGGATCTATAAATTAGGCGAGACAGTCAGTATCCCAAAGGCCTACGCCCACGATGTTTTGAATTCCACCGCGACGGTTCTTATGAACGTTATGAACCCAAATGGGGAATACATCCTCCGCAACGCTGAGCCTTTCGCCTTTGATTTGCCTCTTACTTCCTACGGGGTCTATTACATTTCTTTCTCCTGCACCGATGGCAATAACCAAACCTCGAATTATGGTTACCGCTTAGTCGTCTCCGATGACATCGCCCCGGAAATCTACACGAACGCCTCCTACGCGGAGAGCTATTCCGGCAAGGTTTATATCTATAAGGCGAAAGCCCATGACAACATCGACGGCGAGATTTCTGTTCTTGCCATTCTTAGAAGCCCCGATGGCGATAGCCGCGTCGTGACCATGGGTCAAGAAGCCGAGTTGACCATGAAGGGCAAATACGTTTTGACTTACTACGCGATGGACCAAGAAGGCAACGTCGGCACGAAGGTCTATTCGTTCATTAACAAATAAGGAGGGCACGTCATGAAAAAAGGAACTGCATTATCTTTATCTCTCTTGCTTCCGCTTATCGCTTCTTGCGGGAATGGGGACGCTTCTGCTTCTGAGGAACGAAAATTGCTTGGCGACATGCTGAGCAAGGATTACGTCATCCTCACGAAGGCCACGCCTAGCGAAACGGAAAGCTACGTCGCCAAAGAGCTCGCGAATACCTTCTACCGCTGCACAAACAAAAACCTTGAGATCGTGACTGAGGCTACCCCTCTAGAAGGGAAACATTTCATCTCCCTGGGCGATACGACCTATTTTGAAAGCGTCGCGAAGTCGAACACCAAGATCGATTTAAGCAAAGACGCCCTGAACGAAGATGGGTTCTATATCTATACCAACAGCGAGAACGTCTACATCAATGCCTATAACGACAGAGGGGTGATGTACGGGGTTTATGAATTCCTCGAAGATACCCTTGGGGTTAAGTACCTTAGCTATGATTACACCTATTACCCTGCTGATCTTAAAGAGGTGAACCTCTATAGCTACGATAAGGCCTATGTTCCCTTATTCTCCCAAAGGGCCTATCTCAATACCCCCGTATTCAAAAACGACTACGAATACGTCGCCCATATGAGGTTCAACACCGATTACTGCATCATGCCTAGCAACATGGGCGGATCTTCGCTTTGGCATTCCTTCCCGATTCCAGGACATACGGTCGGGGCTATCCTCCCTTATTCGGATTATCTAGCCGGGGGTAGCGATAGCAGCGGCAACCCCCTCATCAAAGAGGAGTACCGCGAGGTCTATCAGCACCGCACGATTGACGGGGTGAACTACAACAACTGGTATCTAGGGGCTTTGGATCTCTGCTACACGAATGGGGTCACCTATAACGTTGGGCAGGAGAACTCCACCTTGAACCTCATGATCGAATCGCTTAAGAAAATCCTCGCCGAGGATACGACCTGCGAATTCATCCATATCGGCCAAGCCGACGTCGCCTCTTCTTGCCCCTGCCCCCATTGCAGCGAATCCGCGGGGCATTACCGTTCTAGCGGAGTCATGGTTCGTTTCATGAATAAACTCGAAGAGGCGGTGAATTCCTGGCTGAGACAAACCCAAAACGGCAGAGAAATCACCTTCTCGATGTTCGCCTATAGCTATAACGTCCAGCCTCCTGTAAATGACGATGGGGAAGCAATCGATGAGACAGTCATCCCCAACAAGAGAGTCGCGGTCAAATACGCGCCGATCCAGGCTTATTACGAGTATTCGCTTGATGACGATAGGCAGAATGACAACACGCGCGGGCAGCTTCAACGCTGGTCGAAACTTGGGTGCGATTTCATGGCTTGGACCTACGCGACGGTCTTCTCCAACTATTTCTGCTACATCCCCCATTATCAGTCGATGAAGAACCTGCTCTCGGAGCTCAAGGCCGCGAACGTCATCTACGAATTCGACCAGTCTTTGTATGATGAATACAGCGTTTTTCAGCAGCATCTTGACGCCTATATCTTCTCGAAGCTTTGCTGGGACATCGATCTGAACGTGAATGACCTCGTCGAGGAATTCTGCAAATACTACTTTGGCATCGATGCCTACGAAGACGTCCTCGCTTATCAAAACGCGATGGATAACCATTTCGCTTACATGGAATCCAAAGACGTCACCGTCGATGGTACAGGCACTTTCTTCACCAGCGAGAACTACCCTTATCAGTTCACGAAGAAAGCCTGCGGTTATTTTGAGGATGCGATAACCAAAACGAAGAACGACAGCAACCTTGATGTTACGACCAAGGAGACTTATATCGCTCACCTTGAGAAAGCTAGTCTCACCCCGAATTACACCTTGCTCACCTTTGCCCCGTATTACGATGGCTATAGCGATGAGATGGTCTCTTCTTTAGTAAGCGACTTCTTCGCCCTCTGCGACAAGTACGGCGTGAAGAAATACGGCGAGAACGCCTCCCTTACGATCTCTAGCCTCAAGAAGGAGTACGGAATATGAAAAGAAAAGCCCTTTATGTTTTAGCAGCCTCCGCGTTGCTTCTTTCTAGCGCTTGCTCCAGCGGAATCAACGACCCCGATATTTCTATCTCTACCAACGAGACCATAACCTATTCGGTCACCCTTCCAAAATCCCAGGTCGGCTACTCCATCGTCGGAGAAAAGAGCGTCAAACAAGGCCAGGACTATTCCTTCTATGTTTCCATCAAAGAGGGATATGACGCCTCCAAGATGGTCGTATCCGCGAACGGGTCCCCTCTTTCTTCCTCTTCTTACACTTACGTTGTTTCAAATGTCCAAGCCGATTTGAATATCGAAGTAAGCGGCATCGTCGCCGAGCCTTCGCTTGAACTCGCGAAAAGCTGCTACCGTTTCTATCTTGGCCGGATCGAAGATTCCTCCAAAGAGAAAGCCTATTTCCTTGATGGGGTGAAAGGCAGCTACGGCGGAGCTTCTTGCGGGGTCGACGTCGACATCTCAAAGATTGATTTTGATACCGAAGGCACCTATGAGATCGTGTATAGCCTCGTGGGCCACGCGGATATCTCTAAACGCGCGAAAGTCGTGGTTCTTCCTAATCCGGAACAGATCGACGACGTTTCGATTGATATTGCTTCCATCTACGACCAGCAAATCGTCGATGAGTCCATTTATGGCGAGGCCAACGTCGACTTCACCTTGACCAATGGCACCTACGAGCTCACCTCGGAAGACGTGTTCACTAGCCAAACCTATGGAGGCAATTTCCTTTCGAAGGATTACCTCAAGACCCTTGAACTAGGCGAATACGATTTCAAGATCTCCTTCGACGCGGAGCTTTATTTCTCCTTCAAGGTCAGCATCGTCGACCTCAAAGGCCCGAACTACCGCTTCTCCTCTTCAGAAGACGAGCTTTGCTTCACGACGGGTTCCCTTTCTTTGCCTGATGTCGAATCGAGTCAAAACTCCATCCAGGAGATTGCCTCTTCTTATTCCCTTGGGGGAGAGAGCAAATCCAAAGAGGACATCGCCTCCGCACTCAATGAGACGATCGGGGATTATACCTACACCGTCTCGGCCCTTTATAAAGGCGCGGTCGCAGGCTCGAAGACCTACACAATCCATATTAGGGATGTCGCCATCCCCTACACCTTCTCTTCTACGGGCAGCTCCGCGGCGAGCAAGAATTATGGGAACGATGGCAACGTCGTCCTTAATTTCGATTCCAACGATGACACGAATGTCTCTTTGGATCAGTCTTATATTCAGGAGCATAACACGGCGAAGAAGAAATACGTCTTCATCGCTTTCAAAGTCTTGTCCGTCTCAGGTTCTCCTTCCATGTGGTATCGCGACCCTGAGGTTTGCTTCGACACGGATGGCAATTACGTCCCGTTAGAAAAGAACAACAAATACAACGGGGCTTCCATCGGAGCCGTCGGTTCCGTCTCTTATGCGACCTTCGCGCTTAATGGAGATACGTTTGAGAACGATGTTTGGATCATGCGTTCCTTCCATGGCTCAGTTGAGATCATCGCCGTATCTTTTTGTGACCTTGGCTATGTTGACCCCATCATCGAAATTGAAGGGACGAAGAGCAAGCTGAATAATCTCACGACGTCTTTCGGCAACATTTGGAATTACTTCCATGTGGCTGCCGTCGGAAAGTCTGGAGAACCCGCCTTGTCCGGCAACTGCCTTGACGTGCAGCCTTCTTTCAAAACCGACATGGAAAAGGTTGGCTATAAAGGCGCGAAACTAACCCTCAAATTCCCCTCGAATACGAACATCAAGAAAGTCGAATGCTGGGAACTCGACACGGCGAATCACTTTTCTGATTCCGATGGCTTGGTTGACGAAAGCTGCAAGGCCACGGTCGATTTGCCTTTGTCCACTTTTGCTTCTCGCACGGAGAATAAGGATCTGTGGTTTGTCTTTAACACTTCGACAACTAGCGGCAGTTCCCATAGGGGTGGTACTTACACCGAGTGCAATGATTTCTTCTTGACCGCGGTCTCGTTCTATTGATCCATTAGCGACTGGTTTTGTCTTTAAACGTCTGTCTTTTTGCTGTGCGCGAGCTAAGGAATCCCCCTCCGGTTGCAGTGCACCATTTATGAACACGAACGGCCTTTCTATGATTTGATGGAAACGCTTACATTATAGAATTTTCTTAATCTCAAAGGAGAACATTTATGAAGAAAAAGATTCTTTGCTTAGCGGCGGGGCTTGGCCTTGTCGCGGCGGCGGCGTTCACTACTGTCGGTGCATCTTCGAGCATCATCAAAGCCGACGAAAGCGACGTTGAATGGCGTCATTACGACGCGGTTAAGGCGACTGAGACCTCCTGCGGCTCCCGTGAATACTGGGTTAGCTGCGCGACTCGCGAAGTCGTATACACCAAACCTACGGGCGAGCACGTTAAGGTTGTTGAGAAGAAGACTCATGATAGCGATTATCTGCCCTATCTTGCTACTCAAGGTAACGAGGATGCGCGTTACACCATCTATACCCCGAACGCTTTCAAGAGCGAGGGCAATTTCTGGAGGTATTTCAGGCACGGCGGTTGGGGAACAAGCGATTATGCGAATGGTTCCGTGACGATTACGACAAATGCGATCATTACTTACAAACTGCTCCAGGACGCTCATGAGCTTGGCCTCAAGTATGTTTACTTCCGCGCTTTCGCCAAAGGTAAGAGCGAGACAATCAACGCTCTCCCCATCATTGCGGAAAATACCACCGGAAAGTTTAGCAACGGCAACGATTGGGAGCAGGAAACGAGAACATATGGCACCGGCTACATCCTGGATATTGAGAATTGGTATACCACATTTACCGGCGACAGAAACGCTGAAAATGTGACCGCCTTCAACATCAGTGCCAGAAATTCCAGCAATGCATCTACCGAAATTGAAACGATGACATTCAGCGATTTCAACTATTTCGACACTCTAGAAGCAGCCGAGGCCTATAAAGGCTTGAACACGATGGCTGGGACGAATGGCTGGGATTATTTCCACCATGGGGTTGATAACGTTTCCTTCGACGGCACGAGCATTATCTATAACGCTGAAACGGACGCCAATTTCCAAATCACAAAGAAAACGCTTGAATCCGTCAAAGCCGTTGGAAAAACAAAGATTGGCTTTGATGTGAAAATGGCTGCTACAGACACCTCCGTCGATTTGTCCCACATTGTCGTTCAAAGCGAGTTCGTTAGCGGTACCAACGAAAGCGGAGAGACGGTTAGTCCCGGCACGGATGTTCGCGAATGGGATGTGGACGATTTTGCAGGAACCGGAACGCACGTCGAAGTCGATCTTTCCAAGTTCTTTGGCAATGAGGTTGTCTTTAACAGTGATCTTGTTTACCGCGTCTCGGGAAGGCTTAAAGGCACGAGCGATACTTATAAGCCTGGCGTAGAGAACCCTGTCAAAATAACAATCTCTAATATCAAGGTTCTCTAAATTTCGCCTTAAAGCCATAGATCTTCGCGACAAAGCGGATCCTATGGCTTTTTATGTGGTCTCCCCACATTCATCAATCGTTACTAATTTTGCATTATGTGTTAGTTAATAAACCCACGTAATCCCCATAATTTAAACCAAAGGTTTACACCGAAAAGAAGCATCCCATTTCTCGAATATAGGAGGTTTGCCTGGATATGAAAACCAAAGTGAAATTCCTCACCTCTTCCTTGGTTTTTTCCGTTTTGTCATTAACGGCTGTCGCGGGCTTAAGCACCCAGCAGAAATCTCTTTCCGGTCAAGGATGCGAGCATCCTAAGGTAAACCATTACGAGGCCAAGGACCCTACTTTGACTGATGAGGGCCTTAACCATGAATATTGGGTTTGCTGCTCTTGCCATAAGAAGTGGGCGGACTCT